>JASHRZ010000415.1 GCA_030037055.1 Alphaproteobacteria bacterium | reverse complement strand
GCTCGGCATCTTCTCGGTGATGTGGTCGGAGCATTGCTCTTACAAATCCTCGAAGAACTGGCTGAAGAAGCTGCCGACCACCGGCGCGCATGTCATCTGCGGCCCGGGCGAGAATGCCGGCGTCATCGATATCGGCGACGGCATGGCGGCGATCTTCAAGATGGAGAGCCACAACCACCCGTCTTTCATCGAGCCTTATCAGGGCGCCGCGACCGGCGTCGGCGGCATCCTGCGCGACGTCTTCACCATGGGCGCGCGACCGATCGCGAACTTGAACGCGTTGCGCTTCGGCAGCCCCGATCATCCGAAGACGCGCCATCTCGTCGCCGGCGTCGTCGCCGGCATCGGCGGCTACGGCAATTGCGTCGGCGTGCCGACGGTCGGCGGCGAATGCAATTTCCACGCCTCCTACAACGGCAATATCCTGGTCAACGCCATGACGGTGGGGCTGGCGGACGCCGGACGCATCTTCTATTCCGCCGCCGCGGGGCCCGGCAATTCCGTGATCTATGTCGGCGCCAAGACCGGGCGCGACGGCATCCACGGCGCCACCATGGCCTCCGCGGAATTCTCCGAGGACAGCGAGGCCAAGCGCCCGACCGTCCAGGTCGGGGACCCCTTCACCGAGAAGCTGCTGATCGAGGCCTGCCTCGAGCTGATGGCGAGCGACGCCATCGTCGCCATCCAGGACATGGGCGCCGCCGGTCTCACCTCGTCCTCGGTGGAGATGGCGGGCAAGGGCGGGCTTGGCATCGAGCTCGACCTCGACAAGGTGCCGGTGCGCGAGAAGGGCATGACCGCCTATGAGATCATGCTCTCCGAAAGCCAGGAACGCATGCTGATGATCCTGAAGCCCGGAAGCGAAGGCGAGGCGCGCCGCATCTTCGAGAAATGGGAGCTCGACTTCGCGGTCATCGGCAGGGTGACGGAGACGGGCAGGCTCGTGCTGCGCCTGCGTGGCGCGGTCGCCGCTGAGATGCCGGTGCAGCCGCTGGTCGCCGAAGCGCCGGTCTATGAGCGTGCCTGGATCGAGACGCCGAAGCCGCCCGAGCTGCGCGCCGAGGAGGTCCCGGCGACCGATCCCATCGCCGCGCTGAAGACTCTGCTCTGCTGTCCCGACCTTGCCTCCAAGCGCTGGATCTGGCAGCAGTACGACCATCTCGTCATGGGCCATACAGTGCAGCAGCCGGGCGGCGACGCGGCGGTGGTGCGCATCCCCGGAAGGCGGAAGGCGCTCGCCCTGGCGACGGACTGCACGCCGCGCTATTGCGCCGCCGATCCCCGGCGCGGCGGCGCGCAGGCGGTGGCGGAGAGCTGGCGCAACCTCACCGCCGTCGGCGCCACTCCGCTCGCCATCACTGACAACATGAATTTTGGCAACCCCGAGCGGCCGGAGATCATGGGGCAGTTCGTCGGCTGCATCGAAGG
The DNA here is from genome assembly GCA_030037055.1 of Alphaproteobacteria bacterium. Classification (GTDB taxonomy): domain Bacteria; phylum Pseudomonadota; class Alphaproteobacteria; order ATCC43930; family CGMCC-115725; genus DAHUYF01. The sequence continues at coordinate 8,265 of JASHRZ010000415.1, read as the reverse complement.
CATGCGCGAGGCGTGCCTGGCGCTCGAGTATCCCGTCGTCTCCGGCAACGTCTCGCTCTACAACGAGACCAACGGCCGCGGCATCCTGCCGACGCCGGTGATCGGCGGCGTCGGGCTTCTCGACGATGCCGCCCGCACGACAAGCCTCGCCTTCAAGCGCCCCGGCGAGGCGATCCTGCTGGTGGGCGAGACCCGGGGGCATCTCGGCAGCTCGCTCTACCTGCGCGAGATCGCCGGCAGCGAGGCGGGGGCGCCGCCACCGGTCGACCTCGCCGCCGAGCGCCGCAACGGCGATGCCGTGCGGGCCGAGATTCTGGCGGGCGCGGTCAGCGCCTGTCACGACGTGTCCGATGGCGGGCTGCTGGTGGCCGTTGCCGAGATGGCGATCGCCGGCGCAATCGGCGCCCGGCTGGCCGCGCCGGCGATGGTCCCCGCCCACGCCTTTTGGTTCGGCGAGGACCAGGCTCGTTACCTCCTGACAACGACCGACCCCGAAGGGCTTGCGCCGCGCCTGGAGGGGGCGGGCATACCCGTCCTGCGCCTCGGCACCACGGGCGGCGACGCGTTGACAGTAGACGGCGGGGGTGCCATATCCATCGCCGAGTTGCGGCGGATCAACGAGGCGTGGCTGCCCAATTATATGGCAGCCCCCTGAGGCGCTCGGTCGGAGGCACGCACATGGCGATGGACGCGGCGACGCTCGAGCGGCTGATCAGGGAAGGCCTGCCGGATGCGCAGGTGACGATCGAGGATCTCCGCGGTGACGGCGACCACTACGCGGCGCATGTCGTCTCCGCCGCCTTCAAGGGAAAGAGCCGCGTGCAGCAGCATCAGCTGGTCTATCAGGCGCTGAGAGGGCGCATGGGCGGCGAGCTGCATGCCTTGGCGCTGCAGACGAGCCCGCCAGAAGATTGAGCCGACATCGCGAGGAACACGATATGACCGCCATCAACACGACCGTCATCGACCGCATCAAGCAGGACATCGCCGACCATCCGGTGGTGCTCTACATGAAGGGTACGCCGGTCTTTCCGCAATGCGGCTTCTCCGCCGCCGTCGTGCAGATCCTCACCCATCTCGGGGTAAAGTTCAAAGGCATCGACGTGCTTGCCGATCCCGAAATCCGGCAGGGCATCAAGGAATTCTCGAGCTGGCCGACCATCCCGCAGCTCTACGTCAAGGGTGAATTCATCGGCGGCTGCGACATCGTGCGCGAGATGTTCGAGTCGGGCGAGCTCGGCAAGGTCCTCAAGGACAAGGGCATCGAGACCCGCGGCTGAATGGCGCAGCCCCGGCTGCGGCGCCCGACCTTGCGGCGCCGCTAACCCGGTATCAACCGTTTTGTGATTTCATCCCGGCGAGGAGCGCCTCACGCCCATAGGGTATCTTTCATGTTTGCCTACCGCTCGCTTTCTGCCGACGACCCGAAAATCCTCGAGCATTTCCTGGCGTTGACGCCGGAGGATCGCCGCTGCCGCTTCCATGGCCTGACAAACGACGAGCGCATCATCCACTATTGTGCCGAGATGATGCGCCGCGAGGCGCATCTCGTCGGCTGCCTCGAGGGCGAGCGGCTGGTCGGTCTGATCGAGATCGTCCCCTGTAACGAGGGCGCCGAGCGCCGCGGCGAAGTCGGCATCACCGTCGCTCCCGATCGGCGCGACCGCGGCATCGGCCATGCCCTGGTCCAGCATGCGCTCGACTTCGCCGCCAATCACGGCGTTCCCTTGGTCTTCGGCTATCTGCCGGACAATGTGCGCATTCCACGCATCGTCCATGACCTCGGCGGAAAGGTAAACCGACTTTCGGCGCAAGCGGAGCTCGCGGCACCGACGCCGACCGCATTCAGCCTTTGCCTCGAGGCGATCGACGATCTCGGCCTCTTCGCCGCCGACATGCTCGGCTTCTGGCGCAAGGCAATTCTGGCGCCGCTGGCCGAGCCCGCCCCGGCCAAGCCCACGCCGACCAAGGCCACCTGAGCGCAGGCGCGTCAGCGCCGCCCCTCGCGCAGCTTGCCGACAATCCCGGCCGGAAAGAAGTAGACGATCAGCACGAAAAGCACGCCCAGCCAGAGCAGCCAGCGGTCGGGGTCGAAGAGCGCCGGCAGCACCGGCCAGCCTTTGAGGCCGCCGGAGACCGCCGCCATGGCCGGTTGAAGATAGTACTCGGCCATCACCAGCACGACGGCGCCCAGCACCGGGCCGTAAAGCGTGCCCATCCCGCCGATCACGACCATGAGCAGGATATCGACCATCAGGTCGAAGGACAGCGTCGCCGCCGGGCCGTTGTAGCGCAGCAGCAGCGCCATCATCGCGCCGGCCAGCGCCGCCATCGCCGCCGAGAGCGCGCCGGCGAGCGTGCGGTAGGCGACGGTGCGGTAGCCCAACGCCTCGGCGCGGAATTCGTTCTCGCGGATCGCCTGCAGCACGCGGCCGAAGGGCGAATTGACGACGCGCAGCATCAGCAGGAAAAGCGCCAACGACAGTACGAAGATCAGGTAGTAGGTGACGAGCCGCCCGTCGAGCCGCGCTCCGAGCACCGGCTCGGCCGCCAGCCGGAACTCCGGCGTCAGCAGCCGCGGCACGGAGAAGGTCAGCCCGTCCTCGCCGCCCGTGAGATCGCGCAGCTCCGTGGCGAGAATGAGCGCGAAGCTCGCCACCGCCAGCGTGATCATCGAGAAGAAGATCGCGCGCACCCGCAGGCTCAACAGGCCGATGAGAATAGCGACTAGCGCCGCCAAGGCCACGCCCGCCGCGGTGCCGAGCAGCACCGCATCCCAGCCGGCCCAGAGCTTCGACAGCGCGATGGCGACGCCATAGGCGCCCATGCCGAAGAACATGGTATGGGCGAAGGAGGCGATGCCGGTATAGCCCAGCATGACGTCGTAGCTGGCGGCGAGCACGATGAAGATGCAGATGCGCGCGGCGACCCCGAGCGGACGCGTGCCCGGAAATAGGAAGGGCGCGAACGCGAGCCCGAGCAGCACTGCCAGCAGCAGCAGGCTGAGCACCAAGCCGCCGGGCCGGTCGCCCGACAGCAGTCCGTCGAGCGGCCGCATGCCCGGCCTCATCGCGCCCCCACCGGAAAGAGGCCGCGCGGCCGCCACAGCAGGATCGCCATCATCAGCACGATGGTCGAGCCCAGCGCCAGCTTGGGCGCAAGAAAGCCCACGTAATTCGTCACCAGCCCGACGAGCACCGCAGCGGTGACGCAGCCGCCGATCGAGCCGAGCCCGCCGATGATGAGGATGATGAAGATCAGGATGGTCATGTCGCCGCCGATGCTGCGGGTGACCAGCTCCTGATAGAACGCCCACATGACGCCGCCGATTCCCGCCAGCGCCGTCCCGATGACGAAGACGCCGATGAACAGCCGCCGGATGCGATAGCCCAGTGCCTCCACCATCTCGAGATTCTCGACGCCTGCGCGCACGAGGAGGCCAACCCGCGTCCGGTTGAGCAGGAGATGGAGCCCGGCATAGGCCAGCAGGCCCAGCGACGCGGCGAGGATGCGGTATTTCTCGATCGCGGCGCCGCCTAGGATGATGCTGCCGCGAAGGCTCGCCGGCTTGGGCAACGGCAGCGGGTTCGCCCCCCAGAGGGCGACGACGAGCTGCTCGGCGATGATGAGGCCGCCGACGGTGATCAGGATCTGCCGGAGATGCGCGCCATAGACGCGGCGGATGATGACGCGCTCGAAGACATAGCCCGCAGCACCGCTCGCCACCAACGCCACGAGCAGCGCCGCCGCCAGAACGGCGAGGTTGAGCCACCAGGATTCGGCCGCGCTCCAGCCGGCCATGACGGCCACCACGCTCACCGCGAGATAGGCCCCCAGAGTGATGAAGGCGCCATGGGCGAAGGTGAAGACCTGCATCAGGCCGAAGATCAGCGTGAGGCCCGCCGCCATCAGGAACAGCATCATGCCCATGGCGATGCCGGCGACGGTAAGGGTGAGCCAGGTGGAGAAGCTCATCGCCGGCAGGGTCGCAAGCGCCATCACCGGCAGGATCGCGTAGGCGCCCCAATCGCCGGCGCGGAAGCGGAGCAGCGCCCCATTCATTGGTGGCTCGCCAGGCTCAGGCCGAGGAGATGCCGCTGCAGCGTCTCGTCGGCGGCGAGATCGGCCATGGCGCCGGTATGAACGATGCGCCCGTCATCCATGACCGCGACGTCGTCGCCGACCGAGCGCGCCACGTGGAAGTTCTGCTCGACCAGCAGGATCGTCGTCGCGCTCTGCTTCAGGCGCAGGAACGCGTCGATGAGAAGCTGGATCACCGCCGGCGCCAAGCCCTTGGTCGGCTCATCGACGATGAGGAGCCGGCGCGGCTCGATAATGGCGCGGCTGATGGCGAGCATCTGCTTCTGCCCGCCGGAGAGCGAGCCCGCGGCGTTGTGCCATTTCTCGCGCAGCGCCGGGAACAGCGCCAGCACAGCCTCAAGCTGCGCTTCGTCGAAGCCCTGCGGCCCGGTGGCAAGCAGGAGGTTCTCGCGCACCGTGAGCTGAGCGAAGATGCCCATGGTCTCGGGCACATAGGCGATGCCGAGGCGGGCGATGTCGGGCGTTTCGAGATCGCCGATCGGCCGGCCATCGAAATCGATCTCGCCGGCGCTGCGGCGCCACAGCCCCATGATGGTGCGTAAAGTGGTGGTCTTGCCGGCGCCGTTGCGGCCCAGCAGCATGGTCAGCCGCCCGCGCCGCACGGCGAGATCGACGCCGTGCAAGATGTGATAGCGACCGATATGGGTGTGGATGCCGGCGAGCCGCAGCAGCGCCGCGCCGTCGCTCACTGGGCGTCCTCGATCGCCGCATGGACCTGGCTGCTGATGATGTCGAGGCGGCGCGAATGCCAGGGATCGGGCACGCGGCTGTTGCTGACATAGGCGAAGGAAACGCCGGTCTCGGGATCGGCCCAGCAATAGGAGGAGCCGACACCGCCATGGCCGAAGGTCGCCGGCGAGGCGAGCGAGCCGAGGCCGCGGATGTTGGGGGTCGTGCCGCGCGAATGCGGGCCCAGGCCGCGATGCATCGGCATGCCCATATAATCGTCGACGCGGTCGCCGGTGTAGTTGCGGGTAACGTATTGCATCATGCGCGGCGAAACGAGACGAACGCCGTTGAGCACGCCGCCCTGAACCAGCGCCTGGTAGAAGCCGGCCATGGCGCGGGCCGTGCCGAAGCCGCCGGCGCCGGGAACGCCGGCGCGGCGCCAGGCGGCATCGTTCTCCTGGCTGAAGCGGAGCTGCTTGCGGCCGTCCTCCGTCGGCCCATGCATGTCGGCCGCACGCGCATTCTCGCGCTCGGGCAGGCCGACATAAAGCTCGCCCTCGAGGCCGAGCGGCTTGATCACGCGCTGATGGATGAAGTCGCGGTAGTCCGCTTTGGCCAGCGCCTCGATCAGCACGGCGCAGACCCAATGAGCAGCAAGCCGGTGATATTCCACGCGCGAGCCCGGCGTCCATTCCAGCGTGAAGTCGCAGACGCGCTCGCGCAGCTCGGCATGGTCTTCCCAGCAGGAGGGCGGCATCGCCATGCCGGCGGCGGGAAATCCGCCCTGATGCGTCAGCACCTGCAGCAGCGTAATGTCGCCCTTGCCGTGGCGGGCGAAATCCGGGATGTGGTCGGCGATCCGATCGTGGAAGGTCAGCGCCCCCTCCTCCACCAGCACCCAAATCGCCGCAGCGGTGATCACCTTGGTGTTGGAATAGAGCAGCCAGAGCGTGTCGTCCTTGGCGGGCGCCGCATTGGGCTCGACCCGCGCCGCCCCGAAGCTCCGGAACAGCGCCAGCTTGCCGCGGCGCGCCAGCGCGATCTGCGCGCCAGGATAGCGGTTCTCGCGGATATGCCCCTCGATGATGCGGCCGAGCCGGTTCAGCGTGTCGACGCGGAAGCCGAGGCTCGACGGCTCGGCGGTCTCGAGAACGAACGGCATGGTCCTGCTCCTTTACTATAGCGCAGCGCGGATTCCGAGATAGGCCTCCTGCACGATCGGCGAGGCCACCACCGCGGCGGGCGCGCCATCGGCCACGAGCGCGCCGTTGTGCAGCACAATTACCCGGTCGGCCAGCCGGCGCACCACATCCATCTTGTGCTCGACCAGCAGGATGGTCTTGTCGCCCTCCTGCTTGATCGCCTCGATCAGATCGAGAATGACTGGCACCTCGTCGACGCTCATGCCGGCGGTGGGCTCGTCGAACATGAAGATCGCGGGCTCCAGCGCCAGCAGGATCGCCACTTCGAGCTTGCGCTGGTCGCCATGCGGCAGCGCCGCCGCCGCTGCATCGGCGCGCTCGGCGAGCTTGACGCGCGCGAGACAGGCTTTGGCGCGCTCGACCAGATCGCGCCGGCGCGCCGCCATGGTGAGCATGTCGAGGCCGATGCCGGCGCGCGCCTGGACGGCAAGGCGTACATTCTCCCGCACCGTCAGATTGGGAAAGAGGTTGGTAAGCTGAAAGGCGCGGCCGAGGCCCCGGCGCGCGCGCGCCGGGGCGCTTAGTCTCGTGATATCCGCGCCGTCCAGCAGCACCGCGCCGGCGCTGGCGCGCAGCTGGCCCGAGATCAGGTTGAAATAGGTGGTCTTGCCGGCGCCGTTGGGACCGACGATGGCGGTGAGAGTTCCGCGCTCGAAGGCGCAGGAGACGCCGTCCACCGCCACATGCCCGCCGAAGCGGATGGTGAGATCGCGCGTCTCCAGGATCGGCGCGGTCTCGGCCATTCTCCTCTCCGCCGTCGGCGGCTCAGCGTTTGTTCTGGATCGGCACCTTCATGTCATCGATCCCGATGATCCGCGTCAGCTCCGGGATCGCCCAGGCAACCGCCGGATCGACCTTGATCTTGAAGGCGTACATCTCCTGCAGCGCCTGGTGATCCTCCTTGCGGAAGATCATCTTGCCCTTGGGCGTGTCGAAGGACATGCCTTCCATCGCGGCGATGAGCTTCTCGGTGTCGGTCGAGCCCTTGGTCTTGGTCAACGCCTCTACCACCGCTATTGCCGCCGACATGCCGCCGCAGGTGAAGAAATCGGGCGGCGTGTTGAAGCGCTTCTGATGTTCGGCGAGGAGCCAATCGTTCACGGGATTCTTGGGGATCTCGTAATAGTAGTAGGTGGCGCCCTCGAGGCCGGGGAAGTCCTTGTAGGCGGCGAGCGCCGGCAGGATGTTGCCGCCGGTCGCGAGCTCGATGCCGAGCCGGCCGGGATCGGCCGCCTTGATCGCCGGGAAGGGATTGCTGCCGGCCCAGATCACCCACAGCACCTTGCGCCCCTTCTCGTTGGCGAGCGCATCGAAGATGCGCTGCAGCGGCGCGGTGAAGTCGGTGGTGGCGGGGGGCGCATATTCCTCATGCACCAGCTTGGCGCCGGTCCCGGCGAGCGCCGCCTTGAACGCGCCGACGCCGTCACGGCCGAAGGCGTAGTCCTGACCGAGGGTGGCGATCACCGTGCCGGGCCGGCCGACGGCAAGGGCGTTGGAGATCGCGTCCTGGGAGGAATTGCGGCCGGTCCGGAAGATGTAGCGGTTCCATTTGTCGCCGGTGATGCTGTCGGCCACCGCCGGCTCGACGATCAGGATCTTCTTCGCCTCCTGCGCCACCGGCAGCATGGCGAGGGCCACCGCCGAACTGGAGCCGCCCACGGCGAGGTCGGCGTCATCGTCGTTATAGGCTTCAGAGAGCAGGTTACGGCCGACGTCCGGCTTCAGCTGGCTGTCCTTCTCGATGACCTCGATCTTGCGGCCCGCCACCGTCATCGTGCCCTTGGTGGCGTATTCGAGGCCCAGCATGAAGCCGCGGGATTCCTGCGCCGCATAAGCCTCGAGCGCGCCGGTCTTGTCCTGGATGAACGCGATCTTGACCGGCTTCTCCTGTGCCAGTGCCAGCGGCGCGGCCAACACCATGGCAAGTAGCACGGCAACGGATATGCGATAAAACAACATCGGCAGCAGCCTCCCCGAATGGCTTGTTGCAACCCCGGCGATCTACATATCACCGGTAGGGCGGGACGGCTAGCGACGATCAGGGGACGAATTTATAGGCCACCATGCTGAGGCTGCCGAGCGTGAAGCCCTGATGGACCCGCTCGCCGCGCGCGCCCGGGCCCGCCGCGCCCAAGGCGACAAAGAGAGGCAGGAAATGGTCGGGTGTCGGCTGCGCCTGGCGCGCATGGGGCGCGCGCTCGGCCCAAGCGAGGAGATCCGCCTCGCGGCGCCCGGCCAGCGCCACGGCCACCCAGTCGTCGAATTCCCGCGCCCATGCCGGCGCGGCACCGCC
>JASHRZ010000414.1 GCA_030037055.1 Alphaproteobacteria bacterium | reverse complement strand
AAGAGTGGGCTACGAGATTGTTGTTGAAGTAGCGCGGGTCGTTCGAGACCTCGGCTCCCGCCCAAGGCGGCCGCGCGATCAAGTCCGCCGGATTCTGCACCTCGACCTCGGCAACCACCAAACCCTCATTGTCGCCGTGGAACACGTCGATCTCCCAGGTCCGTCCGGCGAAGATTTCGCGGTGGCGAGTCTTCTCGATCAGCGGCCGCTCGCACAGCTTGTCGAGAAGAATGGCGGCGTCTTCGCGTGGAATCGGATACTCGAACTCGAGCCGGGTGAAGCCGGTCGCAATCCCCTTGATAGTGAGAAGGCCTTGGTCGCCGGCGATTCGCACGCGGACCACGCGCTCCTTGACGGTTGACAGATAGCCCTGTCGATAGAGCACGCCGGCACCAGCGGGCCGCCAAAGCCGGGTATCGACGAGATATTTGCGCTCAATCTCGCTCGCCATGAAATCTCCCCTTTTTTCAATTACGCGACCGCGTGTTCAAGCCCGAGAGCGCGTTTCAGCCCGAGAGGGTAATTGGTATTGGCACGAGCATCGAGCCCAAGCGCTTGCAGCGCTGCGAGCAAGCGCCTGGGATCCTCGTGTTCGAGCGAGAAGCTTTGAACGATCACCGACCCGGCTCTGATCTGCGCAAGCTCGGCGAGACATCCGGAGAAAGTGAACCCCCGACGGGACTTGTGAACCTCCACGACCCGGAGAGCCGGCCGCGGCGTGATGACGTCTTCGAGGAACTGCTCAAACGTATAGAAGTCGCGGGTCGACGCGGCGGGCGGCAGCATCCCGGCTCCAAAGACATCAACGACATCCCTTCGGCTGAGCGGGAATCGTGCCTTCAGCACCGGCTGCCACAATTCGAGGCCTTCAGAGTCGGTCTGAAGGAGACGCTTGACGTCGAGAACCCGGTCGCGAATCTTGACGCTCTCCGCGACAGGACCCCTGAGATTGAGAATATAGGTCTCCTCGCTTTCGCGTGGCACCGCGTCGGCCGGCGGGGAGACCGCATCCGCGAGGAGCGTCAGGGATGGCGCAAAGCATCGCCATTCCCATCGGGGGATGATCGTGGCCACGCTCATGTCAGCACGTCACCTGCGCGCATGAAGGGCGCGCGGCAAGGGGCGCCGATGATGGCAAGGGGATGCCGGGGCCTGGCCACGGCGCAGTCGCCCGATGTCATGGGGCCTCGCTATCGCCGAACGGTACCCAGGTCTCGCCGTTAAAGCGTGCAAGCCGGAGCTGGCGGATAGGGAAGAAATTGTCCGGCGCGGTATCGACCATGATGCCCGGTAACAACATCGGCAGCTCGAGACGCCTAAGGTTCGCGGCTTGACGCATGGTGTTCTGCCGACTGATATCGTCGCTGCATTGGCGCAGCACCTGCGCGAAGGTCATGGCGATACTGTAGCCTCCGGCGGCTCCGGCGTCGGAAACGTCGACGTTCGCGAGATAGTCCTTCATGAAGGCCAGAAAATCCTGCATGCCCTTGTCGTTCTTCCAGGTGGGATCGGTCGTATCCTTGAGATAGCGCGCGGAGATAATGCCCTTGGCGCGCTCGACGCCGGCAGGCTTGAGGACGGTGGCGGTCGACGCACCGACGCAGGTTACGAACTGCAGCGGCTTCCAGCCGATGTCAGAAGCCTTTGGGATCGCCTGCGCCGCGAATTTCTGCGTAGCGATGCCGGGGAACACCGTGGCACCCGACGCTTGCAGGATGACGATCTGCGAGACGACCGTGGGGTCGCTGGTCTCGTAGGTCGTTTCCGCGCCGATATGCCCGGCGGCATCGGCACCAAGCCCGTCCTTGTAGCCCTTTACGTAGTCGCGCCCGAAATCGTCGTTCTGATTGAGGATGGCGATCTTGGGATCCCGCATGTGCTCGAGGGTGTAGCGGGCGAGGGCGCGTCCCTCGGACGGGTAGGTCGGCTGCCATCCCATGGTCCAGGAAAAATGCTTGGGATCGCCCCATTTGGTGGCGCCCGACGAGATGAAGAGCTGTGGCACTTTGCCCTGATTGAGGTACTTCTGCACCGCCGAATTGGTCTTCCTGCCAACCGTGCCGACGATGGCCAGCACGCGATCCTCCTCCACCAGCCGGCGCGTCTGGTCGACGGTTTTGGGCGGGCTATAGCCGTCGTCGAGCGAGATCAGCGTGAGCTTGCGCCCATTCACGCCCCCCGCCTTGTTGAGCATGTCGTACTAACCGCGCTCGGCAAAGCCGAACGTGCTGGCGGCAGAGACCGGGCCGCTATAAGGCATGGTCTGTCCGATCTTGATCTCGTCCTCGCCCGCTGCCGCGCGCGCTGAGAGCAAGATCACTGCCGCGAAAACCGCTTGTGCCGTCCTTGCCCGCATCGCGCCGCGCTCAGGGATAGCCGAAGGGCCGCAGGTCCGGCCGCCTGAAGCGATGTCCGGCAGGCACCGTCTGCACGGGCCTCAACTAAAATTCTCCAAAATGGTCGCAGAAATCGGGTCGCGCTGCACTTTTAACTTACGACCCTACCCCCCGCAACGTCGTGGCTAGGCTTACAATTACCGCGCGAGTCCCGGCATCCGCCGCAACAGCCGCAAATGGCACATCGCCGTGGTGTTCGTGCTCTGGGCGCAGCTCTCGCTCGGCCTTCTTACGGTCCGCTCTCGGCGCAGCACATGCACGGCGCATTGTTCGAGATTCTGGTCGCCTATGTGAAAGGCATCGTCTATTTCCAGGGCGGCGTCGCCGATCGTCTACCGGCTGCACGTCCTGCTCGGCTTCACCATCTTCCTGGTCTCCCCCTTCACGCGCATGGTGCATATCTGGAGCGGCGTGGGCGCGCTCGCCTATCTCTTCCGCCCCTACCAGATCGTGCGCTCGCGGCGCTCGAGCCTTTGAGGGGCGCATGAGGTGACGGTCAACGGCGTCGCGGTCGACACCTCCGCCTGGGCCAGCCTGCGCGGCGACGATGATGATGAGCGCCTGGTCGGACGCGAAGTGACGATGCCCGAGCCGGCCGTCGAAGAATGCCGGCGCTATTACAAAGCCAATCTCCGCGCTTCCGCAGCGGCGATCTCGTCTTCGCCCGCCATATCCTGTTTCAGATCAAGCCCGGCAGCCCCGTCAACATGCTGCGCAGCTGGGCGGAACGGATGCTGGCCCAGCTCCTGGCCGCGCCAGATGCGTTCGAGGCTCGTGCCGCGGAATCGTCAAACTGCCCGTCGGCGCAGCACGGCGGCAATCTGGGCCAAATCGGCCGCGGCGACACGGTGCCGGAATTCGAGGCGGCGCTGTTCGCCGATACGTCGATCGGCATCCTGCCGCGCCTCGTCACCACGCGATACGGCTTTCACATCGTCCGGGTCGACCGCCGCGTTTCCGGCAGCACGCCGCCCTTCTACATAGTACGCGAGCGGATCGCCGCACTGCTGTCGGAGCGCGTTCAGCACTCGGCACTCCGGCAATATGTGAGCCTACTCGCCGGCAAGGCCGAATTGCGCGGCGTCAAGCGCGACGCGGCGGCGTCGCCATTGATGCAATAGGCCGAGCGAAGGAGTGGGCAATGCGCGGATTCGAGCTTTTGTCGGCCGATCGTCGCAGGCGATCGTCTAAGCACTGCAAAGTCGTGAGAATGGGACGCGCGCAACCGCTGCCCTGCCGGCGCACCCATTGACGTGCGTCGCTGTTTACTGGCACCTCTCCGCTGGTATACGACTACGATGTGCTTGCCGGCCGAGGCGCTCGGCCTATCGCGGATTAGCCTGCCCAGGAGTTTACCCAGCGTGGATCGAAAGGAAGCCGCCCTATGGACGTGATCGTCACGGACATCGCGATCATCGGGGCTGGAGGAGCCGGTCTGCGCGCCGCCATCGCCGCGGCCGAGAGCGACCCTTCGCTCCATATTTCGCTGATCTCCAAGGTCTATCCCATGCGGAGCCACACGGTTGCCGCCGAGGGGGGCGCTGCCGGCGTGATCAAGGACAATGACAGCCTCGATCACCATTTCAATGACACTGTGACCGGCGGCGACTGGCTGTGCGATCAGGACGCGGTTGAGTTGTTCGTCAATACCGCTCCGTTGGAGCTGATTCAGATGGAGCATTGGGGCTGTCCCTGGAGCCGTGAGCCCGACGGCAAGGTGGCGGTGCGGCCGTTCGGCGGCATGAAGATCGAGCGCACCTGGTTCGCCGCGGACAAAACCGGTTTCCACATGCTTCACACGCTCTTCCAGACCTCGCTGAAATACCCGGCGATCAAGCGCTTCGACGAGTACTATTCGACCGAGCTGCTGGTCGAGGACGGCCGCTGCGTCGGCGCGGCAGCGATCGAAATGCGCTCGGGCCGCATGGTCGCCTTCCACGCCAAAGCGGTGATCCTCGCCACCGGCGGCGCTGGACGGGTGTTCCCCTTCACCACCAACGGCGCCATCAAGACCGGCGACGGCATGGCGATGGCCTACCGCGCCGGCGTGCCGCTCAAGGATATGGAGTTCATTCAATACCATCCTACTGGACTCCCCGGCACCGGCATCCTGATCACCGAAGGCTCGCGCGGCGAGGGCGGCATCCTGGTCAACAAGGACGGCTACCGCTATCTGCAGGACTACGCGCTCGGCCCGCCCGATCCCTGGCCGCGCAAGAAGGCCATGGAGCTGGGACCGCGCGATCGTCTGAGCCAGGCCTTCTGGCACGAGCAACGCAAGGGCCGCACGATCCAGACGCCTCATGGCGACGTGGTGCATCTCGACATCCGCCATCTCGGCGAGCGGAAGATCAACGAGCGCCTGCCCATGGTGCGCGAGCTGGCGATAAGTTATGCGGGCGTCGATCCTGTCCGCGAGCCGATTCCCGTGCGCCCGGTGGTGCATTACACCATGGGCGGCATCCATACCGACATCGATACCGCAACCCCCCTGGCCGGCCTGTTCGCCGCCGGTGAATGCGCCTGCGTTTCCATCAACGGGGCCAATCGCCTGGGCTCCAACTCGCTGCCCGAGATCCTGGTGTTCGGCGCGCGCGCCGGCCGCGCCGCCGCGGCTTTCGCCAGGGCCCATCGGCACGGCGCGGCGAGCGCGGCGAACGAGCGCGCCGAGGCGGCCGGGCGGCGCATCCGGGAGCTGTTTTTGCGCACGGACGGCCGTGAATCCGTCTCGAGTCTGCGCCTGGCGATGACCGCCGCGATGGAGAGCGGCGCGGGCATCTACCGAAGTGCCGACACATTGGCGGAGACCTGCCGCAGCCTCGCGGAATTGCGCGAGCGTTTCACCCGAGTTCAGCCCGAGGATCGCAGCAATGTCTTCAACACCAACCTCGTGCAGATCTTGGAGCTGGGCTGCATGTTGGATGTCGCCGAGGCGATCGCCCATGCGGCTCTCCAACGCACGGAATCGCGCGGTTCGCATCAGCGCCTCGATCATCCGAGACGCGATGATGCGAAGTTCCTCAAGCACAGCCTCGCCACCTGCGGCGGCGCCGGCCCGCCTTCCATCAGCTACCGCGAGGTGGTAATCACCCGCTCGCAGCCGGGCGAGCGCGTCTATGGAGGGGCGGTAGCATGAACGAGACCATCGCGCTCGAGGTCCTGCGCTACAATCCGGACACGGATCGCGAGCCCCATTTCCAGCGCTATGCCGTGCCCTATCGGGACGAATGGGTCGTCCTGGATGCGCTGACCCACATCAAGGATCAGCTGGACGCGACGCTGTGCTTCCGATGGTCGTGCCATATGGCCGTGTGCGGCAGTTGCGGTGTCATGATCAACGGCGAGCCCAAGCTGGGCTGCCACGCCTTCTTGCGCGATTACAGGAACGGCGTGGTGAGGGTCGAGCCGCTCGACCATTTTCCCATTGAGCGGGATCTCGTGATCGTCATGGACGACTTCATGGCGAAGCTGTCCAGCGTGGAACCCTATCTGCTTGTCGACGCAGCGAAGCCGCTCGGCGAAGGAGAACACCTGCAGACCCCGGCCGAGCTCAACCTCTTCAAGCAATATGCGCAATGCATCAATTGCCTCCTGTGCTATGCCGCCTGCCCGCAATATGGGCTTAACGAGGGCTTCGTCGGACCCGCGGCGCTGGCGCTGGCGCATCGCTACAACCTCGATTCCCGCGACACCGGCAAGGACAGGCGCGCGGAGGTGGTGGCGAGCAACGAGGGCGTCTGGGAATGCAGCTTCGTCGGCGCCTGCTCCGCGGTCTGCCCCAAGGGAGTGGACCCTGCGGCTGCGATCCAGCAGACGAAGGTCTCCGCTTCGCTCGACTGGTTCAAGGCGTTCCTGCTGCCGGGCGGAAGGAAATGAGCCGCCGCCCCTATCTGCGCAAGATCGAGCGGCATTGGTGGCTGAGGCATCGCCGCTACGTCGTCTATATGGTCCGCGAACTCACCAGCCTCTTCGTCGCCCTCTATTGCGCGCTGCTGGTGGACGGACTGGTCCGGCTCGCCCAGGGACAGGCGGCGTGGGAAGGTTTCGTGGCCGCCATCTCGAGTCCGCTCGGCGTGCTCTTCCAGCTGCTTTGCCTGGTGTTCGCAACCTTCCACAGCATCACCTGGTTCGCCGTTACACCCAAGGCGATGCCGGTCATGGTCAAGGGCGAAGCGGTGCCGCCGTGGACCATCGTGACCGCCCACTATGCGGTCTGGGCAGCATTATCGCTGCTCGTGCTGGTCGCTGCCGGAGTCTGAGTCATGGCAAAGTCGAACAAGCCGCTGCTCTGGCTGCCCTTCGCCTCTGGCGGCTTGGTGGCGGCATTCATCCTTCCGGTGCTTATCCTGATCACCGGCCTTCTGGTGCCGCTGGGGGTGGTGCACTTGCCTTATGAGAGGATGTTCGCCTTCGCCCACAATCCTCTTGGCAAATTGGTCCTGTTCGGCGTGGTGGCCTTGCCCGCTTGGCATGCCGCCCACCGTCTGCGCATGACCGCCCACGATCTCGGCCTGGGCGGCGGGCTTGCGGTCCGGCTCATCTGCTACGGCGCGGCGTGGCTGATGATCGCAATTTCCGCCGCTGCCCTTTTGGTGATATAGGCAGAAGAGGAATTGGGCATGAACCCGCCCCCGGGCATCGCTTCTCCAGCCGACACAATGACGCTCCCCGCCGCCGGCGCCGGCAGCGGCGTGCCGCCTTATCTCAAGGCCCATTATTGGTGGGCGTATATCCATCCTCGGGCGGTGCGCCTGTTCGAACGCCAATGGGTCATCAATCTGATCCTGTGGGGAAATTACCGGCGACTGCGCGACGCCGCGCTGTCCGAATTGGGCGGCACGCTGCCCGGACGGACGTTGCAGGTGGCTTGCGTCTACGGCGATTTGACGAGTCGTCTCAGCCAGCGGGTCATGGCCGGCGGCGGCGCTCTCGATATCATCGATATCCTGCCGATCCAGCTCGAGAACCTCAGGCGCAAGCTGCCGAGCGGCGCTCCGGTACGCCTGCTGGCGAGGGATTCGGCCGAGCTCGGCCTGCCTGACAGCAGCTACGACCGGGCCATGGTCTTCTTTCTGCTGCATGAACAGCCGGCCGAAGTGCGCCGGCGCACGCTCGCCGAGGTGTACCGCGTGGTCAAGCCGGGAGGCATGATCCTCGTCGTCGATTACGCTCGGCCGAGCCGCTGGCACCCCTTACGCTATCTCTGGCTTCCCGTGTTGGCGCGGCTGGAGCCCTTCGCGCCCGACCTGTGGCGGAGCGACATCGCCGCTTGGCTGCCGGATTTCCGGCCCGGCCGCGCGCTCCGCAACAAATCGTTTTTCGGCGGCCTTTACCAGCAGGTGGTCGTCACCCGTTGAAGATCGGCTCAACAGGGCAAACGACGCTCGGCCTCGAATGAAAATTCAGCGAATTTTCGGTCCGGTCCCTGCATTGGGCTCGAATAGCCCGCGGGCGCGCGCTTCGAAAGCCGCGATAATGTCGGCGATGGCCGCCGGCGCCACTCGATCCATGACCCGCTGAAGCACGCTGGAACGGAGTTCGAGTTCCGCAACGAGGCTGACCCGGCAGCCGGCCTCTGGCTGAGGCTCGAAGATCCAGGACAGGCTGAACCGTCGGAAGGGCGGTTCCTCCGAGGTCACATCGATCCGCTCCGGCCGGCGAAGGACGGTCTGCGTGCCGAATCTCACACGGATGGGACCAAGGCCGATGATTTGCTCGGTGTAGTAGATATCCCCCTCCCGCCTCCGAACCCGCGCCGCGATCCACCAGCGCAGAAACTCGGGATAGCGTTCGACATCCGCGGCGAGATCGAACAGTTGCTCGGGCCGGCAATGAGACAGGACGCGTTCTACCTTTTGACTCAGCACGGGCAGCGGCACCGCCGGCGTTATGGTTCATGAATCTCGGCAGGCGAGAACCAGGGGCCGAAGACCCCAGCGCGAAGATGATCCCAAGATCATCACCTATCGGCGCATCTTTTACCGTGTCCGACCTGATCCGCCAAGTTCGGGCACGTCCCGGTTTGGCCTTTGCCCGCTCGTCGGCCGGATCTCATGGCGAGCACGGTGACCGAGCTGCTGCCGGTGCGCGCTCCTTGAACGTCGGGACAGATTGTGGCGAAATCGCGCTACTTCGTGAAAGTTATTTCATCCCGCCGAAAGCGTCCTGTGATGCCGCGCATGATCTATTGGCGGGGCGGTCGAGGCGGCTCGCACCGATTGTCGTCCGCAACGGCCGCCAGGCCGCGGCACTTAGAGAGAGGATCGCATGAACAAGCGCACTGGAGTACTGGCGGCGGGATTGGTCGCCGTCATTGGCATGGCCGGGGCGGCTGTCGCCCAGGCGCCGGCGGTTGCCGCCGAACCTGCTGCGGCAGAGCCGGCCTCGGCAATGCATCACCACCGCCATCACGGCATGATGGCGCACAAGCAGGTCGCGGGCGTCCAGCAGGCGCTCAACACCGCCGGCGCCAAGCTTGCGGTCGACGGCAAGTGGGGTCCGAAGACCGAGGCGGCGCTGAAGCAGTTTCAGCAGCAGCACGGGCTCAAGGTCACCGGTCATCTGGACCACGCGACGCGGACGCGACTGAAACTCATTTGAGACCAGCCGTCCCGCGCGTCCTGGACCCGCGGCGGCGGGTCTTTTTTGGAGCGGTGGGTTTGCAGCAGGCTGGATTTCCTGCGCGGCGCGCGCTATGGCCTACCCCTGGATTGCGCAGGCGGACCGGCGAATCGGGCAAAGCGCATGCCAACCAGCCGCGAGGTATTGCCTACATGGTTTGACGGAGCTTTGCGATGCGCTTTCTCGCTTTTCTGACCATGCTGTGCCTGGCATTCGCTGCCTCGGCGCAAGCCCAGACCAATTCCGGCATCGAGATCTCCCATCCCCGGGCGCGCGCGACCGTCGGCACCGCCGCCAATGGCGCGGCCTATCTGAAGATCGTCAATCATGGTGCCCGCGACGACAGTTTGACCGCCGCCTCAACTCCGGCCGCGGCCAAGTCGGAGCTGCACACCAGCCTCAATGAAAATGGCGTGACGAAGATGCGGCCGCTCGCCGAGGTGCCGATCAAGGCCGGCGCGAGCGCCGAGTTCAAGCCCGGCGGCATGCACATCATGCTGCTCGGCCTGAAGCAGCCGTTGAAGGCAGGCGGCGGCTTTCCGCTGACGCTGACCTTCAAGGCGGCCGGCGCGGTCGAGACCACCCTCACAGTCGAAAAGCCCAGCGGGACGGACATGGGCGACATGCCGGGATGAAGATGTAGGAAAGACATCATGGAAGCAGCGACTGTCGAGGCGGCCGACCATGCCGCACGCCATTGCGGTGATGACGAT
>JASHRZ010000032.1 GCA_030037055.1 Alphaproteobacteria bacterium | reverse complement strand
TCGAGCTGGCGCGCGATTAGATGCCGAATCTGCATGCTCGCGACCTCACTATTAGCAGGCTGCCGAAAAACTTTTTGGAAGGCTCTCGATGCGTAACATGGATTCGAAATCGCGATCAACGGCGCACGAAAGAAGCAACCGGGCCTCTCTTGGGATTCGAATATTGCGCATCGGGCACGCCCTTTTGAGTTTTTCAGCAACCTGTTAGGGTATTCCAACCGGTCGTTGCGATAAAATCAAGCGTCTGGGCTGGAAATTGGACACACCTTGGTGCAAGTTAGCAACGGCGCAGCCAAGAGGAGCCCCATGTACTGCATCCTGGGTGATCGGTCATCACCAAGATGGCACTCGACGCTGGGCGGGACGCATCACACCATGGAGGACGTGGCCGTCGCCGGCGTCATCCCGAACATGCAGAGGGTGCGACGATCGACCCGCACAGATCCCGATCATGCCCTGCTCGGCGACGCCGACATTGATGAAGCTGCCGGCCGGCAGCCGGCGCCGCGAGGGCAACGCGCGGCGGGGCTCGCCACGCTCACGGCAGCCGCGGTGCGCTGAGGTGCAGTCGGCGCGGCAGACAGTTGGAAGCAACGAGAAACTCTAGGCGTGGTGCATGAAACACGTTGAAGCGCAGGGTGCTGTTCGCGTCGACCAACCTACCGATGTCTGGCCTGCCCGCTCTCGCCCTGAGCGCGTGAAGAGCTGGATGTCTCTCGCGATGGTCTTGGCGTCGTTTCTCATCTATGCCGTTGCGGCGCTCACCGTCCACCGCGAGCAGCGCAACGACTTCATGCAGGAGCGGTCCAGTATAGGCGCTGCAGTGTCGAACGTGGTCTATAGCGCCAGGTTCGGCACGGTGTACTCGGGCGTGCTGGACCGGCTGCTCGATTTCGCGACGCCGCTTGAACAGACGCTGGCGACGATGCCGCAGCAGCCGCCCGGAGCGCTGCGCGGCTCGACGGCTGACGGCAATGGCATCGGCTACATCGCGGTTGCGACGGCGGGCATGCGGCTGTTCGGGCTTCATACCTCGTCCATGGTGCTCGCCATGCTATGGCTGATGGGCATCTCGGCGCTGGCGTTCCTCTGGCGCTTCCCCGACCAGCGAATCGTGGTGGTCATCTTGTACTTTACGTCGCTGACCATCATGCTGTTCACGCCGCTCGTGTGGAATTCCTTCTACGCGCACAATATCTCGGTCGGCGGCATCCGCTATTTCTCTCTGCTGGCGATCCTCCCCGCCTTCCATCTGCTGCTGGAATGCGTTGACCGGCGACCCCTCGCTTACCGCAGGTTCGGATGGCCGATGCTGGGCTTGGCGGCCCAGGTGATCGTGCTACTGATCGCGATCCTGGTCCGCAACAGCGCCGAGATGGCGGTTGGCGCCATTGCTACCGGCTGCATCCTGACGGCGTGGCGGCGCCGCGGCGAGGCCGGTGCCGGCAAGCGCATCCTCGGCAAGGCAGCCTGCATCGCGCTGGTGGGGGCGCTCTTCGTCGGCGTCTTGATGCTGTCCGCGTCGAAGACCTACCTGAAGGACGGGCGCTTCACCGAGACGGTCTGGCATCGCATCTTCGTCAGCATCGGGCTCAGTCCCGAATGGCCGTTCGGCAACCTGCGTTCGATCTACGACTGCACCGACAAGATCCCGCAGGGATTGGTCAAGGGGCCCGAGGATCGCAACGGCCATTGCATTCTGTGGACCTACGCCAAGGCGCGTCACATACCGGTCGATGTCGTCGTCACTCTGACCTATGGACGCGAGTACGACGCGGCGCTGCGCGAGGCCTTCTTCAACATTTTCCGGCTTTATCCGCGGCAGATGCTGGAGACGTTCCTGCTGATCAAGCCGCGCTACATCGTCTGGTCGATCTGGACGACCGCGGACTTTCAGGTGGACGGCGCGGCTCCTGGGATGGCCGTGCTGCTGGTGCTGAGCCTCGGAAACCTGCTGCTGTTCAGCCTCTGGCCATCGCCGCTCGCGCGACTGGGAAGGCACCGCGAGCTTGCCGCGGCGACCACGCTCTTTGCCGCCTTCACGATACCCCCCTATATTGCCGTCTGGGCGATGCCGCATACCAGTGCTGATCTGTTCCTCTATTGCCTCTTCGGACTGGGGCTGGCCGCCGAGGCGGCGATCGTGGGAGCGCGCGCCTTGCTGACGACGGCGTCTGTTGCGCGGTTGCGCGCTCCGGCCAGCTGACGGCAATCGCTGCGGAGCGCGCCATGGATCTGTCGATCGTCATTCCCGTCTTCAACGAGGAGGAGAACCTCGGGCCGCTCTACGATTTGCTGAAGCGGGTGCTGGATGAGCTCTCTCAGTCGGCGGAGATCATCTTCGTCAACGACGGCTCGAGCGATGGCTCGGCGGCGCGGCTCGACCGGCTCGCCGGGGCGGATCCGCGGGTCCGCGTCGTACACCTGCGGCGCAACTACGGCCAGACCGCGGCGCTCATGGCAGCGATCAGCTACAGTTCCGGCGACATCATCATCCCGATGGACAGCGACGGGCAGAACGACCCGCGCGACATACCCCGGCTCCTCGCCAAGCTGGCCGAGGGCTACGACGTCGTGTCGGGCTGGCGCAAGGAGCGCGAGGATACCGTGGTGACGCGGCGTCTGCCGTCCGTGGTGGCGAACTGGCTGATCTCGACCATCATGGGCGTCAAGCTGCACGACTATGGCTGCACCCTCAAGGCCTATCGCCGCGCCGTCATCGAGGAAGTTCGGCTCTACGGCGAGATGCACCGTTTCATTCCCGTATACGCCGCCTGGGAAGGAGCGCGCGTCACCGAGCTCGTCGTCACCCATCATCCGCGCCGCTTCGGCCGCTCGAAATACGGTCTGGGCCGCATCGTGCGCGTCACGCTCGACCTGCTCATCCTCTATTTCATCGATCGCGCCTTCGACCGGCCGATGCAGTTCTTCGGCAGGTTCGGCCTGGCGTTCGGCGGCCTGGCGGTGGCGATCTTCGCGCTGGCCCTCTGGCTGAAATTCTTCGCCGACATCTCCTTGATCCAGACGCCTCTGCCGCTGCTGGCGGCGACCACGGGGCTCTCGGGCATTCTGTTCCTGCTCCTCGGCGTCATGGCCGAGGTTCAGGTGCGCACCTACTACGAGTCGCAGGACAAGCCGCCCTACAAGGTGCGATCGACCGTCAACATCGTGACCGCGGAGCGCTGCAAGCAGGCCGCCGGCGCGAAGCGCTGGTAGCGTATGTGCGGCCTCGCGGGCTTCACCGGTCCGGGCGCCGACGCGGCGGCGATCCTCCGCCGCATGACGGATGCCCTCGCCCATCGCGGACCCGACGGTGAAGGCCACTTCGTGGACGCCCGCCTCGCCCTCGGCCATCGCCGGCTGGCGATCATCGATCTTGCCGGCGGTGCGCAGCCGCGCCTCGACCCCGCGAGCGGCGACGCGCTGATCTTCAACGGCGAGATCTACGGCTATCGGCGGCTCGCCGCCGAGCTGCGCGATGCCGGCGTAGCGTTGTGCGACCGCTCCGATACGGAAGTGCTGTTCCAGATGCTGCACCGCTCCGGCGTGCGGCGAACGCTGGAGCGGATCGACGGCATGTTCGCTTTCGCCTTCCGCGACGGCGCCAGTGGCACGCTCACCCTGGTGCGTGACCGCTTCGGCGAGAAGCCGCTGTTCTACGGGCTCGCCGGCGGCGAGCTCGTCTTCGCCTCGGAGGTGGCGGCGCTGTGCCGGCACCCCGCCTTCCACGGCGCCGGCATCGACCGCGCGGCGGCCTATCAGTTTCTCACCTACGAATACCTGCCCGGGGATCGCTCGGGCCGCGAGGGCATTCGCAAGCTGCCGCCCGGCCACATGCTGACCTTCGCCGCGGGGAGGGTCGCGGTCGAGCCCTATTGGCAGCCCTCTTCCGGCGGCGGGCGGCAAGCGGTTCGTCGCGAGGCCGACGCGTTGGCCGAGCTCGAACGGCTCCTCGACGACTCCGTCCGTGAACGCCTCATTGCCGACGTGCCCGTGGGCGTGTTCCTGTCGGGTGGTGTCGACAGCAGCCTGATCGCCGCGCTCGCCGCGCGCCATGCCTGGGACATCACCGCCTTCACCGTGCGCATGCCCCAGTTCTCCTTTGACGAGACGCCGCATGCGCGCAAGGTCGCGTGCCATCTTGGAATCAGGCACGAGGTGGTCGAGCTGTCCCGCCGCGACCTCATGGACGCGTTCGAGGCCGCGAGCCATCGACTGGACGAGCCGCTCGCCGATAGCTCGCTGCTGCCGAGCTGGCTCGTCTGCCGCGCGGCGCGACAAAGCATGACGGTGGCGCTGGGCGGGGACGGCGCCGACGAGCTCTTTGCCGGATATCCCAATTTTCAGGCGCAGCTCGCCGCGCCCCTCATGCGCCGCATGCCGGCGGCGATCGGCGCCATTGCCCGGCGCGGGCTGGCGCTGGCGCCGGCCTCGCGCGAATACATGAACCTGTGCTTCCGCCTCGGTCAGCTGACCCAGGGGTTCGGCCTCTCCGAGGATCTCCAGTCGTTTCTCTGGATGGCGCCCTTCTCGACCAAGGAGAAGCAGGCGCTGTGGCGCACCGATGCGCTGCCCGAGCGCCCGGCAGAGACCACCTATGCGCCGATCCGCGAGCTGGGCCGCCGCGGTCTTCCCGAGGACCGGCTGCAGCGGCTGCTGCAGCTCTTCCTGCAGACCTATCTCCCCGAGGACATCCTGGTGAAGACCGATCGGGCGGCCATGATGAACAGCCTCGAGGTGCGCGCTCCGTTCCTCGGCCGGGAGGTAGCCGAATTCGCCATAGGGCTGCCGGGCCAATGGAAGCTCAAGGGGCTGCGCCGCAAGTATTTGCTGAAGAAGCTGGCGGTACGGCTGGTTCCGCCCGATGCCGTCTACCGCCCAAAGCACGGCTTTGCCCTGCCGCTGGCCGAGCAGTTGCGCACCGCGTTTGCCGAGCCGGTGCGGGCGCGGCTGCTCGATCCCGCCAACCCCGTTGCGGACTGGTTCAACCGGGCCGCGATCGAGAAGCTGCTCGCCGACCACGAGGGGGGCCGGCGGGACCACGCCAAGAAGCTGTGGACGCTCTATGTTTTGTTTTGCGTTGCGGCGCGGCGCGACTAACATGCACGGGCCCCGCCGGCGTAACGATGGTACTATGCTGCCAGGCCGTTCTGCACAATGCTCGCGATGGTAGACGATAAGCCGTTGGTAGCGCTCGTACGGGCGCCGATCGTGTCGACCACCCGCGCGGTCAACAACGAGGCGACGCCCTGCGTCGCCTTCGCCTATCTGAGCGGCTATCTGCAATCAAAGGGCTATCGCACGCATGTCGTCGACGGGATCGCCGAGGCGCTGAACCGCGTCTGGCCGCTGTCCGAGTTCCCCGGCTATCAGTGCCATGGCCTGACCTTCGAGGAAGTCATCGATCGCATCCCCGCCGACGCCGAGGTGATCGGTTTCTCGACCATGTTTTCGGGAGAGTGGCTGGTGGTAAGGACGCTTATTAAGGGTGTTCGCCGCCACTTCCCGAAGGCGCTGATCGTCGCCGGCGGCGAGCACATCACCGCGCTCACCGAGTACAGCCTGCGTGACTGCCCGGAGATCGACGTGTGCGCCTGCGGCGAGGGCGAACGCGTGCTCTACGAGATCTGCGAGGCCCATCGCCAGGGGCGCAGCTTTGCCGACATCGCCGGCGCGGCCTATATCGACGCCGCGGGCAATTTCGTCGCCGTGCCGGGCGAGCGCATCCGCGAGGTGAGCACGCTGCCCTGGCCGGTCTGGCCCGACGGCTACATGGAGAAATTCTGGGCGGCGGGCAAATCCTATGGCGTGCAGACGGCGCGCGACATGCCGATCATCGCTTCGCGCGGCTGCCCCTACCGCTGCACCTTCTGCTCGAACCCGCAGATGTGGACGACGCGCTACATCCTGCGCGACATCGACGATCTCATTGGCGAGATCAAGAGCTATGTGAAGCGCTACGATATCACCGCGCTGCAGTTCTATGATCTCACCGCGATCACCAAGCGGCGGTGGACGATCGAGTTCTGCGAAAGGCTGATCGCCGAGGGGCTGGACTATCTCCATTGGTCGCTGCCCTCTGGCACGCGCAGCGAGGCGCTGGACGGCGAGACGCTGTCCATGCTGAAGCGGACGAACTGCAATTATCTCGTCTATGCGCCGGAGAGCGGCTCGCCCGAGACGCTGGTGAAGATCAAGAAGCGCATCGATCTCGAGAAGCTGACCCAGTCGGTGCTCGAAGCCAAGCGCCAGGGCATCATCGTCCGCACCAATCTCATCATCGGCTTTCCCCATGAGACGCGGCGCAACATCTTCGAGACGATCCGCTATGGGCTTTACCTCGCCTGGAAGGGCGCCGACGAGGTCACGATCAACATCTTCTCGCCTTATCCCGGCACCGAGATATTCGAGGAGTTGCGCGCTAGCGGCCGCATCACCCTCGGCGACGACTATTTCCTGGCGCTGACCTCGCTCAACAGCGACTACACGCGCTTCAATCCGCTCACCTGCAACGACCATGTCGGTGCGCGGGAGCTCGCGCTCTATCGCATCGGCTTCATGCTGACGAACTACCTCGTCGGCTATGTCCGCTACCCGTCGCGGATCTG
>JASHRZ010000413.1 GCA_030037055.1 Alphaproteobacteria bacterium | reverse complement strand
AGGCTGCGCATCTCGGCGATGAGCGCGCGCGCCGCCTCGCCGCGGTCGCGCCGCAGCTTGCGGCCGACGAGGTCGTTGGCCTGGATGCCGTTGGTGCCCTCGTAGATCGGCGTGATGCGGGCATCGCGATAGTGCTGGGCAGCGCCGGTCTCTTCGACGAAGCCCATGCCGCCATGGACCTGCACGCCGACGGACGCGATGGCAACACCGAGATCGCTGCACCAGGCCTTGACCACCGGGATAAGCAGGTCGGCGCGGTGTTGCCGGAAGGCGCGGATCTCGCCGTCCGGATGGTGCCGGGCGCGGTCGATGGCGCCCGCGGCGTAATAGGCGAGCGCGCGCATCGCCTCGATCTCGGCGCGCATCACCAGCAGCATGCGGCGAACGTCGGGGTGGTGGAGGATCGGGTAGGTGCCGGCGGTCTTAGCGGTCACGGGCCGGCCCTGCACGCGCTGGCGGGCGAAGTCGCGCGCCTGCTGATAGGCACGTTCGGCGATAGCGACGCCCTGGAGCCCGACATTGAGCCGTGCGCTATTCATCATCGTGAACATGCACTCCATGCCGCGATTCTCCTCGCCGATGAGCGTGCCGATAGCGCCGCCGCCGTCGCCGAAGGCGAGCACGCAGGTCGGGCTCGCATGGATGCCGAGCTTGTGCTCGAGGCTGACGCAGCGCACGTCGTTGCGCGGACCGAGGCTGCCATCGGCGTTGACCCGGAATTTCGGCACCAGGAAGAGCGAGATTCCCCTGGTACCCGAGGGCGCTTCGGGCAGCCGCGCCAGCACGAGATGGCAGATGTTCTCCGCCATGTCGTGCTCGCCGTATGTGATGAAGATCTTCTGCCCGGTGATGCGATAGTGGTCGCCCTCGCGCACCGCGCGCGTGCGCAGCGCGCCGACATCCGAGCCCGCTTGCGGCTCCGTCAGGTTCATCGTGCCGGTCCATTCGCCGGAGACCAGCTTCGGCAGGAAAAGGCGCTGCTGCTCCGGCGTGCCGTGTGCCGCGAGCGCCTCGACTGCGCCCACATTGAGCAGCGGGCAGAGCCCGAAGCCTAAATTCGCCGAATTCCACATTTCCTGCACCGCCGTCGCCAGCGCGAGCGGCAGGCCTTGTCCGCCATGTTCGGGCGCAAAGGCCAGCGCATTCCAGCCGCCGGCGACATAATGCGCATAGGCCTCCTTGAAGCCGTCCGGGGTGCGCACGACGCCGTTTTCGAGCTTGCTGCCCTGCTGATTGCCGCTGTAGTTGAGCGGCGCCAGCACGTCGCCGGCGAGCTTCCCCGCCTCCTCGAGCACGGCGTCGACGAGGTCGGGCGTCGCCTGCTCGCACCCCGGCAGCGTCGCGATCTCGCCGAGGCCGACGATCTCGGTGAGCTGGAAGCGCATATCGGCGATGGGCGCGGCGTAGTCGGTCACGGCGGCGGGCTCCTGCATTTACCGGGCGGCACGAAACCAGATTATAATAGCGAGTATCCCTCCTCCAGAGCGCATTTGTGCGGCCGGGCGACGAGGGTCGAGGGGGAGGGGATGGCGCGGAAGATCCTGTTCGTCACCGCTGATCAGCAACGCTACGACGCGCTCGGCTGCAACGGCGGCAAGGTCGCGCGCACGCCGGTGATCGACGGCCTGGCGCGGGCCGGCATCAACTACGCGCGTGCCCATTGCCAGAACGTCGTCTGCATGCCGTCGCGCTCGACCATGCTGACCGGGCAGTATGTGCGCACGCACGGCGTCGTCATGAACGGCGTGCCGCTGCCGGCCGACGCGCCGAGCGTGGCGCGCTATTTGAACGAGCGGGCGGGATACCGCACGGCGCTCATCGGCAAGGCGCATTTCGAGCCGATACTCGACCTGCAGCAGGCCTTCTACGAGAACCGCATGGCGCGTTTAGGCGAGACCGGGCCGCATCGCGGCTTCGAGCATCTGGAGCTGGCCATGCATGGCGGGATGGGGCCGTGGCATTATCCGGCCTGGCTGCGTGCGACCCGGCCGGAGCTGGTCGGGGCCTATTATCCGGTGCTGCTGCTGCCCAGCTTCGAGCAGAACGTCGCCGGCGGCGGCGACACCGGCGCGGTGCAGGTGAAGCACAATCCGATCCCGCGCGGCTTCTACCACACCGATTGGGTCGCCGACCGCGCCATCGCCTATCTCGACGCGCTGGCCCAGGATGCCGACTGGTTCCTGTGGCTGAGCTTTCCAGACCCGCATCATCCCTGGGACCCGCCGCAATCGGAGCTGCGCCGCATCGACTGGCGCGCGCTATCCTTGCCCACCGGATATCCCGGTTCGGCCGATCGGGTGCGCGCGATCCTCGGCGCGAAGCCGCGCCATTGGCTCGACTGGTATGAGGGCCGCATCGTGTCGAATTTCGAGGCGCCGGCGAAATTCGTGCCGGCCAGCCTCGGCGCCGATCAGATCCGCGAGATCGACGCCATGGTGCATATCAAGAACGAGCTTATCGACGAGGCGCTGGGCCGCGTGCTGGCGCGCATCGCCGCGCGCGGCTGGATGGCCGAGACCGACATCCTCTACACCAGCGATCACGGCGAGTTCCAAGGCGATTTTGGCCTGCTGTTCAAAGGCCCTTACCATGTCGACGCCTTGCTGCGCCTGCCGCTGATCTGGCGGCCGGCGCCGGCGGCGGCGGTGGCGCCGGCGCGCATCGCGGCGCCGGTAGGCCATGTCGATCTGGCGCCCACCTTCTGCGCCATCGCCGGCCTGCCGTCGCCGCCGTGGATGCAGGGCATGGCGCTGCCGGCCAGCCCCGAAGCCGCCGCGGCGCAGCGGCGCGAGCATGTCTTCACGGAATGGTCGAGCAACATCAACGATATCGAGCTCCATCTGCGCACGCTTTATCGCGACGGCTATCTCTGCACCGTCTACGACCGCGGCAGCCTCTATGACGGCAGCGAGGGCGAGCTCTACGACCTTTCCGAGGATCCGCTGCAATGGCGCAATCTCTGGAGCGAACCGGGCCGGTGGGCGCTGCGCGCGGACCTCGTTGCTAGTCTTGAGGCGCATACGCCGCCGGCGCGGGCGCAGAAGCTGCGCCGCGTCGCGCCGGTGTGAGGTTACCGCCCACATGCGCGCACATGGGGTCGGGGTCACTTTTCTTTATCGGGTTCTCATCATCGAACGCACGCCATCATTTTCTCCTCTCCGCCTCCTTGGCGCCATTGGGACGGAGAGGAGAAGATTCTTGCACGCGCCGAGTCGTTGATCCGACTAAGGCGCCAGCACCTTTCCCGGATTCATCAGCCCCTGCGGGTCGAGCGCGCGCTTCAATTTGCGCATCAGCTCCAGCTCGAGCGCCGATTTGCAGCGCACCAGCTCCTCCCGCTTCAGCCGGCCGATGCCGTGCTCGGCGCTGATCGAACCGCCGAAGCCGCGCACGAGATCGTGGACGAGGCGGTTGAACTCCGCCCAGCGCGCCAGGAACACCCTGGTCTCCGCGCCTTTGGGTTGGCTCAGATTGAAATGGACGTTGCCGTCGCCGACATGGCCGAAGGCGAGCGGGCGGATTCCCGGCAGCAGCGCCTCGACGGCCGCCGTTGCCTGGAGGATGAAATCGGCGACCTTGCTCACCGGCACGGAGACGTCGTGTTTGATGCTGCCGCCTTCGTGTTTCTGGCCCTCGACCATGCCTTCGCGGATGCGCCAGAGCGCCTGCGCCTGCTCGCCGCTGCGGGCGACGACCCCGTCCTGGACCAGGCCCTCCTCCATCGCCTCGGCGAGGAACGCCTCCAGCGCCGGCCTGAGCCCGCCCTCCGTCTGACTCGAGGAGATTTCGAGCAGAACATACCAGCGCGCCGGCCTCGAGATCGGATCGCCAACGCCGGGGGTATGGCGCATCGCGATCTCGAGGCCGAGCCGCGGGATCAGCTCGAAGGCGGTGAGCTGGTCGCCGCTCGCCTTGCGCGCCCATGCAAAAAGCGTCATCGCGTCTTCGACCCGCGCCAGGGCGAGAAAGGCGGTCTCGACTTCGCGCGGGCGCGGGAAGAGCTTCAGCGTGGCCGCGGTGATGATGCCGAGCGTGCCTTCGCTGCCGATGAAGAGCTGCTTCAGGTCATAGCCGGTATTGTCCTTGCGCAGCGCGCGCAGCCCGTCCCAGACCTGCCCGTCCGGCAGCACCACTTCGAGGCCGAGGGTTAGATCGCGGGCGTTGCCGTAGCGCAACACGGCGATGCCGCCGGCATTGGTAGAGAGGTTGCCCCCGATCTGGCAGGAGCCCTCGGCGCCGAGGCTGAGCGGGAAGAGGCGGTCGACCTCGGCGGCGGCGCGCTGGACATCGGCCAGCACGCAGCCGGCCTCGACCGTGATGGTGAAGTCGACGGGGTCGATGGCGCGTACGCGGTTCATGCGGCCGAGGCTCAGCACCACCGCATTGCCCTCCTCCGGCGGCACCGCCGCGCCGACGAGGCCGGTATTGCCGCCTTGCGGCACGACCGGGATGCGTGCGGCAGCGCAGCAGCGCACCACCGCCGCCACTTCCTCGGTCGCGGCCGGACGGATGATCAGCCGCGCCGCGCCGTGGTAGAGCCCGCGCTCCTCCGAGAGATAGGGCGCCATGTCTGCGGCGTCGGCGATGAAGCCCTTGGGCCCGACGATCGCCTTGATCCGCTCCAGCGCCTCGGGAACAGGAAGATCGGCGGCACCGCTCACTGGCGGAACTCCCGGGTTTCTCGACCCTGCCGATCTAGCCGCTCTACGGCTGCCAAGCAAGGACGGGCGGCCGCGGGTCCTGGGCCGGCCGCGGCTGTTTAGACCCGCTGGCTAATTCGTAAACCACGTCCTGTATCCGCGCGCTGGGCGCGGTGCTACCTTTGGGGATCATGCTAGATATCTATGAGAATCATTGCTTGATCAAATCACCATCGTTCATGGGCCGCACGAGCTGCTCCATCGTTACTTCACTCTCGCCGACGAAATCACGCGTCAAGCCGGCGTGCGGATTTGCATCCATAGCGATTTCCACCGCCTGGTAGAATAGCTTCATTCCTCGCCTCAAAGCACCGCGAGGAGAATGCGTCTTGGCGCCTGCATCTTGCGCAATGCAGCGGCGAGCGCCGGCATGCTGAAGCGCCCGGCGCAAAGCAACACGCGCATCTTGTCGCCCCTCGGGTCGATATGGATCAGGCCTTGGCGCACGGCGTAACCGGGGAGATCCAAGGATGGATCGCGACAGCCGATACGCCGCGCCACATCAGAAGCGCTGTCGGACCAGATTCGTCCCCTGTCGTCGATCAGAATTCCGCCGAGCATCGCCCGCTAC
>JASHRZ010000412.1 GCA_030037055.1 Alphaproteobacteria bacterium | reverse complement strand
GGTCTTGAAGTCGGCGCTGTGCTCCCAGGAAAGCGCCAGGCCCGGCACCGGCTTGCCGTCGTCGCCGAGCCGCGTCAGCGTCTCGAAGATTAGTGCTGCTGTTGCCTCCTGGCCGGTGTCGAAGACGCCGACGGTCAAGGGATCGAAGCCGGCGATGTCCTGCTCGACCCCGAGCGTGACGCTGCCGCCGCGCGTCTGGGCGCCCGCCGGCAAGGCGATGCCGGCGGCGAGGAGCATGGCCAAGGCGATGCGCGAGGCGCCGCTTCGATCGACGGACGTCATGTGGAGAACCTCCCGGCAGCGTTGCCGCGCGTTGGCCGCGCGGTGCGTTAGGCGACAAGGTACACGCTGTCACGCCGCGCAACCACCCCCTTCAGGCGGATGAGGCCTCTATCCGCGGTTTCCGGATGGGCGGCGGTTTCGTTAGTCTGCAAGCTTTTGGCCCCGGGGAGGAACTGCTTCGTGGATGCCCCCCACCCGCTCGACCGCTTCTTCGCGCCCGATGCCATAGCCATCATCGGCGCCTCGCCGGAGCGCACCAGGATCCGCGGCCAGCTGCTGCATCTGTTGCGCCAGAACGGCTATGCCGGCCGGCTCTACCCGGTCAATCCCCGCTATGCCGAGATCGACGGCCTCACCTGCTATCCTTCGCCCGCGGCGATCGCAGCGCCGGTCGATCTCGCGCTCATCGCCATTCCAGCACAAGCGGTGTTGGCGGCGCTCGAGGACTGTGCCGCGCAGGGCGTCACATACGCCGCGATCATCTCCTCGGGCTTTGCCGAGCAGGGCGGCGCGCAGACCAGGCTCCAGGACGAGATCGCGGCGCTGGCAAAGCGCACGGGGCTGCGCATTTCCGGCCCCAACGCCGAGGGCTTCTACTCCGCGAAGGCGCGGGTTGCCGCTACTTTCAGCCCAGCCGTCGAGCCGCGCCCGGGCGAGGAGCCGCTGGTCGCCAGCGAGCGCCGCATCGGCGTCATCGCCCAAAGCGGCGGCATGGGCTTTGCGCTTTACAACCGCGGCCGCGCCCAGGGACTGAGCTTCAGCCATGTCGTCAGCACCGGCAACGAGGCCGACCTCACCGCGAGCGATTTCTTCGACTACATGGCGCGCGACGCCGAGACCGCGGTGATCATGCTGTTCATCGAAGGTGTGCGCGATCCCGAGAAGTTCATCCTCGCCGCCGAGACCGCCGCCCGGCAGGGAAAGCCGGTCGTGATCACGAAGATAGGGCGCACCAAGGCCGGCGAGCGCGCCGCCGCCTCCCACACCGCGAGCATGACCGGCTGGAACACCGCTTACGACGCCGTCTTCCGCAAATACGGCCTCACCGCCGCAGCGGATCCCGACGAGGCGGTGGCGATCGCCGCCGGTTTCGTCACCTGTCCCTTGCCGCGCGGCAACCGGGTCGCGGTGGTGACCACCTCCGGCGGCGCCGGTGCCTGGGCGGCGGACGCGCTCGCAAGCAGGGGCCTCTCCCTGCCGGAGCTGTCGCCGGCAATGCAGCAATCGATCCGCGGCTTCATCCCGGCTTACGGCTCGGCGCGCAACCCGGTCGACATCACCGCTCAAGCGGTGCGGACCGGCGGCCTTATTCGCGCGATTGAGGTCTTAAGCGGGGCCGACGAAGTCGACGCGATCGTCGTCGTGCTGTCGCTCGCCAGCGAGGCCCGCATCAGCATCGACACGGCGGCGCTGCAGCGCATCGTCGCCAGGCAGTCGAAGCCGATCCAATTCTACAGCTATACCCTGCCGTCGCCGCTCGGCCGCAAGGTGCTGGCCGGCGCCGGATTGACGCTCCATACCGGCTTGGTGCCGCTCGCCAGCGACCTGCGCGCGCTGGCGGAGCGAGGGCGCTTCGCGCCGCCGGCATCACCGAGGCCGTATGCGCCGGCGGCGGCGGTGAGCGCCGCATTGCGCGCCGCGCGAGGCGGACTTTCCGAGCATGCGGCACGGCAGATTCTCGCCCAAGCCGGGCTGCCGATGCCGCCGCAGCGTCTGGTAAGCGGGCGCGAACGGCTCGACGCCGCGGCCGAGAGCCTGGGATACCCGCTGGCGCTCAAAATCCAGTCGCCGGACATCGCACACAAGACGGAGATCGGCGGCGTGCGTCTCGGGCTGGCGACGCCGGCCGGGCTGCGCCAAGCCTATGACGAGGTGGTCGCCGCGGCGCAGCGCCACAGGCCGGAGGCGCGGCTCGAGGGCGTGCTGCTTCAGCCCATGGCGCTGCCCGGCGTCGAGATGATCGTCGGCACCATCCGCGATCCCGGCTTCGGCCCCCTGGTGATGGTCGGCGCCGGCGGCGCCATGACCGAGCTGTTCAGGGATGTGAGCTATCGGCTGGCGCCAGTCGATGCCGACGAGGCCATGACGATGCTGGGCGAGCTGCGCGCGGCGCCGCTGCTCAACGGCTTCCGCGGGGCGGCGCCGGCCGATCTCGCGGCGCTGGCAAGGCTGGTAGCGCAGCTCTCGCAATTCGCCGCCGCCTATCGCGATCTCGTGCAGGAGATCGAGCTTAATCCGGTTTTCGTCCATCCGAGCGGCCAGGGCTGCACCGTTGCCGATGCGCTGCTGATACCTCTGCAGCGCTGACGTCGTCGCTTTTCTCCGGCGGTTGCGCTTCAATAAGCGAAAGAAAGACAATCCAGCGGAGGACACCGATGACCCCATCCGAGGCCAAGCGCCTTTCCGGCAAGACCGCCATCGTCACCGGCGCCGGCTCGCGCGCCGAAGGCATCGGCAATGGCCGCGCCGCGTCAATCCTGCTCGCACGCCACGGCGCGCGCGTCGCGCTGCTCGATGTCGTGCGCGGCTGGGCCGAGGCGACGGCGCGGATGATCGAGGCCGAGCGCGGCGAGTGCTGCATCATCGAGGCCGATGTCAGCAATCCCGCCGCTTGCGCCGCGGCCGTCGCCGAAACGGCGGGACGCTGGGGCCGGCTCGACATTCTCGTCAACAATGTCGGCATCGCCGGACCGCCCGGTACCGCCGTCGAGGTCGATCCCGAGGCCTGGGACCAGGCAATGCGGGTCAACGTCGCCTCGATGATGCTGATGGCAAAGCATGCCATTCCGGAAATGCGCAAGCTCGGCGCCGGCGCCATCGTCAACATCGCCTCGGTCGCCGGCCTCACCGGCGGCCATCCGAATCTGCTCTATGCCACCTCCAAGGGCGCCATCGTCCAGCTCACCCGAGCGATGGCGGCGCAGCACGGCGCCGAAGGCATCCGCGTCAACTGCATCGCGCCCGGCATGGTCTATACGCCGATGGTCTATGCCCGCGGCATGTCGCCGGAGCTGCGCGAAGCGCGGCGCCGGCGCTCGCTGCTCCAGACGGAAGGAACCGGCTGGGACGTCGGCAATGGCGTGATCTACCTCGTCAGCGACGAGGCGCGCTGGGTGACCGGCGTCGTCCTGCCGATCGACGCCGGGGCCACCGCCGCCGCCGGCGGGCTGCCGGGCGCCGCGCGTTAGAGCGTGTTTCGTTCGGACGGAATCGTCAGCGGACCGACGTCCCTTTCCCCGCGCAAGCGGCGGTCGGAGTGACACATTTCATAGAGGGCCGCTTGGGCGCTGCTGGATAAGTGAATACGAAAGCGCGGAGCGATCGGTGGTCCGCTGCGCGCGCCGGCTTTGGACAGCGTCGTCGCATCTTTCCCTGGAGCCTTGGCGGCGGGCGGCGGAGGGATGTGATCGTAGCATTGGTCCTGCGCCGGGCTTCGGCGCGCTCTCCGTCACCCGCGCAGCTCGATTTTTTTGTCGCCGGTGTACACCGATGACGTAGGGCCTGAGATAGGCCAAGTGGCGGCGAGGGGAGAGGGAGCGTGAACGCCGCGGCGCGAAGCGTCGAGGCCGCGCTCGCCGGAGAGGCGATCGAGCGGCTCGAGGATGCGGCGCTGCCGGATGTCTGAGTAGGAAAGTGGATGGAGGGCGCTTGGCGGCTGCGTGCAGCTCATCGGGATTGCGCTAGTGTGAGGAATCAGAAATCGCGGAAACGGCGCGCGAGATCATCGACCCCACCTCACCCTCCCGCTGCGCAAGAGCCGCTCCGCGGCTCTCTCCCTCTCCGCCCCGGGGGGCGGAGAGGGGTTGGGGTAGGCAACTACGGATTCCCGCGATAGCCGGTACTAGCGATCATCACTGGCCAAAGGGAACCTCCGGCAAGACTGGTGTCCCTTCGATGCGAACCGCTTCGAGGCTTTCGGGATCCAACCCGAGCGCTGCAAGAATGGTCGGGGCTATCTGCGCCGTCTCGACGGAGGTGTAGACCGTCCTCGGGGCGAAGCTGGGATTGGACAGCAACATCATCACATTGGTATCGTCGTGGGCGAAACCGCCATGCTCGGCGAGTTTCTTGGTGCTCCCCGAATAAGTGACGCCAACGTTGGGCGTGACGAGGATGTCGGGTGTGCGCGGATCGCCAGCCGGCGGTAGGCCGGGCGCGTTGAAAAGCTGCGTGAGCGCGGGTCCCGAGAAAATCTGGCCGATGCCGGCGATGTTGTTGGACGCGGGCGAGGTCGATTCGAGCGTTCCGACGGCGCTCTGCGTTGTGCAGCTGCTGAGCCAAATCAGGGAGACGTCATCCTCGGTCGGTCCGATGCCGGTCGGATTGGCCGGCGATTCGGAGAACGGCAGGCAGCTCTCCAGAATCGTGGCCGGAGACGTCGTAACCGGCCCGGTTTTCGTTATGCCCGTGTAACGCGCGGAATCGATCGGGCTCTGGCCGTGCTTCGCCGAAATAACAATGAGCGTGTCATCATAAATGCCGTTGCTCTTGAGCGCGGACACCATGCGGCCGATTGACGTGTCCACGAACTCGATTTCGCCGAGGAGCGATGGCGTCGGCGTGCCTTGGGCGTCCTCATAGCCGCCCTTGAGGGAGAGGGACTTCTCGATCAGCTTCTCGCCGACGCTGACCGCCTGAAAATTCATCCCGAAGAGGGTCGGCCTCGGAGCCGGTCTCGCGCCGTTGTGCGTCCTGCCGTTGATTTCGTTCAGGATCGCGTTGACCTTCAGCGTGTCGTAGCATTGGATATTCTGGAAGCTGTCGGTCCACGCATTCGACGAAGACACCGCCGTCTGGTCGGGCAGCGGATTGCAGCTCGTGCTGCCCACGCTCACGCCGGGCAGCGCCACCGGGATCGAATTGATCTCAGGCGAGTAGTAATCGTCGACGTTGCCGCCGTTGCCGGGCCCGGAAACCGCAGAGTAGGAGGGATGCTTGTCCGACCAGGCCGTATACCCTCCCGCGGCATGGACCACTCCGAAAATCGTGTTGGTGCGGACGAAGTTCCATGGGAAAACCGACGCACATCCGTTCGCCGGGTCGCGTTCCAGCTTGTTGGGATCGATGGAGTTGATCCCGCCGTCGCCGCTCGGCGCGCCGCCATTGAGCAGCTTTTGGTTGATGTCGATGCCCTCGTCGAATTCCGTCGTCGTGCCGGTGGGCGCCGCACCCGGAGTGCAGGCGGTGGGGCTGCCGGCAACGCCGTTGCCCGTGGTCGTGGCAGGCGGATCGAGGGAGCGGTCGTAAGCGACATCGTAGAAGGCGCCGACCGTGCGCGGCGAGCCGCCGGTCACTAGCGCCATCAATCCGGGGAACGAATCGGACGGCTTGGAGGTGGATGTCACCAGGTAATCGATTCCGGTCGCTTTCAATTCGGCGAGATTGGCGCAATAGGGAGCCCCTCCGTTCACGCCGCTGATGCCATTTGCGCAATTGATGAAGTCGACCGCGTGCATTCCATCGATGCTGATCAGCAATACGTGGCGAATTTGATTGCCACCGTCTTGCGAGTAGGCCAAGGGAACCGATGAAACAGAGCAAAGAAGTACCGCGGCCACGGCAAATTTGACGTTTGCGCGCATAGAAACCCTCCCCGGAACGAGCTTGGCGAACTTACGCTTAGCAGCCGCTCATTGCAGCGAGATGAAACGAGGATGTCAGTTGCTGGACATTCGGCGTTCGTTCGAGGCCGGCTCGATGGCAGGGAAGTCTGATCGGCAGGTCAAGATCACCCCGTCGGCGGCGAGCTCACGGCATCGCGTTCACTGGGTGGAATTTCTGCACCCGTTTCCCATTGTCGACTTCGGTGGTGTAGATGTTGCCCTTGGAATCGACCGCGAGGTTGTGCACCCAGTGGAACTGGCCGGCTTGTCGTCCCGAACGGCCGAAAGCGCCCAGCACCGTGCCGTCGGCGCGCTTCAGCACGCGCACCTCGTTGTTCTCGCCATCGGCGTTGAAGAGATAGGTCTGCTGCCGGTCGGGCCAGAATCCAAGATCCCACACCCCGCCATTGCCGAGCGTCTGCTTCACATAGAAGTATTCCGTGACGAAGGTTCCGTCCTTTCGGAAGACCTGGATGCGGTTGTTGATGCGGTCGCAGACATAGACCAGCCCGTCCTTGGCGAGCTTGACGCAATGGACGGGATTGCCGAATTGCCGCGCGACCGGCGCGGCGGGATCGTAAGG
Source organism: Alphaproteobacteria bacterium (assembly GCA_030037055.1). Taxonomy (GTDB): domain Bacteria; phylum Pseudomonadota; class Alphaproteobacteria; order ATCC43930; family CGMCC-115725; genus DAHUYF01. The sequence goes on along the minus strand of JASHRZ010000412.1, from coordinate 3,813 downwards.
CGGCACTGTCTCGTCGATCGGCGGCTGGCCATAGGCGCCCCAATGCCGCTTGTAGGCGCCGGTATCGGCGTCGAAGACGATGACGCGATGATTACCATAGCCGTCCGCGACATAGACCTCGTTCTCCGCGGGATCGACACTGATATCCGCGGGGCGGCCCAGCTGGGTCGGGTCGTTGCTGCCTTTGGACGGGCCTTCATGGCCGATCTGCAGCACGACCTTCCCTTCGGGGGTGAATTTCAAGATCTGCCCGTCCTCGGGCCCATTGCCGCCGATCCAAACGAAGCCCTTATGGTCGACATAGATGCCGTGCTCATTGGCGGGCCATTCATAGCCTTCGCCCGGGCCACCCCAGCCCTGCATCACTTCGCCCGCCGGCGTCAACTCGATCACCGGCGGGGCCGGCAGGCAACAGCGGCTGCGCGGCGGAGTGAGCGCGGCGCCCCTCTCGTCCTCAGTGAGCGTGCGCGGCCGCTGGATGATCCAGACATGGTCTTGGGCATCGACGGCGACGCCTGCCACCTGGCCAAGGATCCAGTTGTCGGGCAGCGGCTTCGGCCAGAACGGATCGACATCGAAGTCTGGGGTGGCCGCGGCAGCGACGCGCGCTGCCAGGCCAAGCACAGCCAAGGCGGCCGGCAGCTTGCTCCTCGCATGGTGCATCATTGGCTTTCCTCCCGGAGAAGATTTTGCCACGTATTTCGCCGAGGCTGCCAACACCAGGGCGAAATCCACTGCGCAATCCCGGCAACCCGGCATCGCTCGGTACCGACAGAGATAGCCATTGCCCAAAATAACGGCAGCATCGATACTGGCGTCATTAAACTCGCGCGCCCGCCAATAGTTTCAAGACGGTAGTGCGCGGGCCCGCGCGCTTGGGGCGCCGGGTGAGGGTCGCTCTCCCGGGGAGGAAGCCACTGTGTTCCAACAAATCACCGATCCGCTCAGCAATCTCTTTCTGACCTGGCTGGTCGCCTTGATCCCGGTCATTGTGCTGCTGCTGCTGCTGGCGGTCTTCCGCGTTTCGGCCTGGCTTGCCACCTTGATCGGCTCGCTCGTCACCTATCTGCTCGCTGTGTGGGTATGGCATATGCCGGTCGACAGCGGCGTCGTCGCCTATTTCAATGGCTCCTTCACCGGCATCCAGAACGTCGACTGGATTACCTTCTGGGGCGTGGTCCTGTTCAATACGCTGGTGGTCACCGGCGTGTTCGAGAAATTCCGCCTCTGGCTCATCGCCCAAGGCACCGCCGATGTGCGGGTTCAGACCATGCTCTTCGCCTGGGCCTTTGGCGCGTTGCTCGAGGGTCTCGTCGGCTTCGGCTTTCCCTGGGCCTTCGTCGCGCCGATCCTGATCAGCCTCGGCATCCCCGATCTTGACGCCATTCGCGTCGCCGCCATCGCCAACAACGCGCCGGTCTCCTATGGCGCGCTCGGATCGCCGATCATCGCCCTTGCCACGGTCACCGCGGCCACGCTCGGCGTCGGCCAGCCCGAGCTCCTGATGATCTTCTCCGGCTCGGTCGGCAAGATCGTCGCCATCCTGGCGCTGCTGCCGCCCTGGGTGCTGCTCTACCTCGTCAGCGGCTGGGACGGCATCAAGGGCGGCTGGCCGCTCGCCATTGTCGGCTCGCTCGGCTACATCGTGGGCCAGCTCCCGGTCGCCGTCTATTTCGGGCCCTTCCTGCCCGATGTGGTCGGCGCCATCTCCTGCTTCGCGGCGCTTCTCATCCTGCTTCGGCTGTGGCGGCCGGCCGTCGTCATGGGCTACGGCGGCAAGCCGGTGGCGGCGAGCGTACGGGCCAAGAGCGGCGAGGGCCACGGCCTGTCGGCCGGCGAGATCCTCGGCGCCTGGCTGCCCTTCATCGTCCTGGTGGTCGTTGTCGTGCTGTGGACCGGTCCTTTCGACTGGGCGAAGACGCTTGCGACCTCGTGGCGCTTTCTCGCCTCCTCGGCGAAATCCGCCGGCGGCGCCGCGATCAACATCGGCTTCGACTTCCGGCCCGGCGCGCCCGGCACGGCCATCCTGGTCGCCTGGATCATCGTCGCCCTGGTGCTGATTGGCCGCGGCGAGCTCAAGGCGTCGCAGCTCGGCGACATCTTCGCCAAGACCTTCAAGCAGATGTGGGGCGCGCTGCTCGTCGGCGTGTTCATCTTCGGCCTTGCCATCGTCTACAACTATTCCGGCATGGCGGCATCGCTTGCCAACGCCTTCTCGACGATCGGCGTCGCCTTCATCGTCGTGGCGCCCATCCTCGGCTGGATCGGCGTGGCGCTGTCCGGCAGCAACACCTCGACCAACGCCATGTTCGGCGTGTTCCAGACGCTGGTCGGCAAGACCCTGGGCTTCCCGCTGCTGCTGCTCCCCACCCTCAACTCCGTGGGCGCGGAGATCGGCAAGCCGGTGGCGCCGCAAACTGCCAGCGTCGGCGTCTCGACCTCGCGCTTCGTGCGCAACGAGGGCGCTGTGATCCGCCACAATATGGGCTGGACCTTCGTGCTGCTGATCTATCTCATCCTGATCGGCATCGCCTGCTATTTCTTCTTTCCCGGCATTGCCGAATTGCACAGCTGAGCCCTCCGCTGCGGCGCTTCGCCCCGGGGGAATAGCGCCGTGGCGTAGCGATTTTCTTATTCCCGCAGGGGTGCTCGGTGGCAATTTCGACGCCTGCAGACGCTCCGATCGTCCGGCCGGAATGAGCGGGACGTCAGACTTCGGCGACGAGTCACGGTCCGGACGAACGACCGAGAAGAGCCTCTGTCGCTCGCTCGCATTCCTCTGGCTTACCGCGGCGGCAGGACTTCGACGCCGTAATGGGCATAGACGCGCTTCACCGTGCCGTCCGCAAGCAGGCGCGTCAGCGCGTCGTCGATCGCCTGGCGCAGCTCGGCGTCCGGCCGGCGCATGCCGACGGCGACATTCCAGGACATATCGGGCTGGCCGTCGAAGACATAGGCGAGCCTGAGCTTCGCCTCGGGGTGGCGCAAATTGTAATAGCCGATGGAGGTGGGCGTGACGGCGGCGGCATCGATCTCGCCCTTGGCCAGCATCGCCAGGAGCTCGTCCTCGAACAGGCCCGGCACCGTGTCTATGCCGCGCTTGTTGAGGGTCATCGCCGCGATCGAGCTGGTGAGCACGCCAACCTTGCGGTGGGCGAGATCGTCGAGCGAGTGCGTCTTGTCGCCGGCTCGGAGGGCGAGCGCGACGCCGCTGCGACGATAGGGCTTGGAGAGCTGCAGCCCTGATTGCTGCTGTGCCTCGGGATCGGCGATGCTGTCCATGACGATATCGCATTGGGCGCGGAAGAGATCGTAGCGGCTGATGATCCAGTCGCGGGTCAGCGTCACGCCGAGCTGCTGCGCCAGCGCCTCGGCCAGCTCCACCTGGAAGCCGTGCCGGCGGCCGTCCTTGCTGGCGAAAGGCAACGAGTTCGGATGGGCGCAGAGAGCGATGGTGCCGCTCGATTTGATCTCCGCGAGGCCGCGCGCGGCGGCGGGGGCGGCGAGAAGCGCCGCGCCCAGCAGCGCGGCGATGGCGATGGTCGGGCGGACGCGCGGCATGGCATTCACTCGGGCTTGAGGTTGCGGATGTAGCGCACGATGCTCTTGATCTGCGCATCGGTCAATGCTTCGCCGAAGGCCGGCATGCGGCCTTCCTTGCCGTGCTTGATGCGATTAACGATGAAGGCGTTGGTGCGCTTGGTGCCCATGAGCCGCGGCCCCTTGCCGGCCTCGCGGCCGCCGTCCTGATGGCAGAAGCCGCAGGTAGAGGCGAAGAGTCCGGCCACCTCCTCATCGCTCATCGGCTGTTCC
>JASHRZ010000411.1 GCA_030037055.1 Alphaproteobacteria bacterium | reverse complement strand
TTCTCACCCGATGAAAGCGTGCTCTACATCAACGACTCGCGCCGTCAGCATATCAGAGCCTTCGACCTGGCGCCCAACGGCACGCTCGCAAAACACACCGACCGCGTTTTCGCCGATTTGCGCGGCGAGGAGCCTGGTGTTCCCGACGGCATGAAGGTCGATACCGAAGGCAATGTCTATTGTGGCGGCCCGGGTGGGTTATGGATCATGGATCCGAGGGGCAAGAAGCTCGGTCGTATCGTGCACGGGGCGTCCGCCACCACCAATCTGGCGTTCGGTGGCGATGACTGGAAGACCCTGTTTTTTACCACGCGCAGCCAGTTGGGGTCCGTCAATGTGAGGATCGCTGGGATGCCGGTACCCACGGAAAAGAGATAGAGTAGACCTCGTGTGGTTTCCCGCCCCTCCCGGCGGGAAGGCCGGCGAATGGGATGTCCACTTCCGAAGAGCGGGGCTGGTCAGCTTATCGGCAGCCCTTTCCGGTCCTGTTACAGCTTCTCGCCGAATCCGGCCTTCGCATTGGGCGTCGGGATCCACCACTCCTCGCCGCGCGGCGTGGTGACGTATTCCGGCCAGCGTAGATCGACCGGTGCGATGAAGTCGCGCGGCAACAGCGGCGCCACCCACTTGCTGCCGCCGACTCCGCCGCCGGTGCGTTTGCGGAACTCGGCCTTGGCCGCTTCGAGGTCGGCGGGATGCTCGATCAGGTCCAGGAAGGTGGTGGCGATGGTCTTGGCGCCCACGAACAAGCCGGGATCGATCGCCGCCGGCAGTCCGCCCAATGCATTGCGCGCCCACGCCGGATATTCGTAGGCGTCATTGGGAACGCGCAGCGCCGGCCGCATGGTGAAAAGCCGCACCGTCGGCGCGTGCCAGGTGTAATCGACGTAATCGTCGGCGCCGATGTGGAACTGGCTGGGTGGCAGCGCACTGCGCTGTCGCGCCTCGTATTCCTCGGGCGGCACCAGCCGCTCGTTCTCGTAGGCGAACGGATTGTCCATCGGCTGAATGCCTAGCGTTTTCTGGATTTCGCGCGCGAATGCCTTCGCCTCGTCGTCGAACTTTGGCGCACCGACGCGCTGCAGGTTGCGCCAGGTCACCTCGGTCATTTTCGCATTCGGCAGGCCGACGCGCGTCTTGGTAACCCAGCGGATCGAAGCCTGGCAGCCGGTCATGTCGGCGACCTGCTTCGCATTCGCGGCCAGCACGCGATGGATCTGCTGCTGCACCGCGAGCGAGGGCGAGCGCCAGGAATACTGAATTTGGCTCAACCTGGGCGGCAGGTTGTCGGAGGTGGCGTCGCCACCAACCATGATGAACTCGTTCAGCGTCCACGCGCCGGTGTGGGGATACATCGCCTCCTTGGTGTACTTCGTTGTCGTGTACATCAGACACAAGGCGTCGATCGCGCCGGGGCAGCGCGCGGCGGCATGGGCGGAGGTGCGAATTGGCAACAGCGTCTTGTCGATCCAGGTCTCGGGGCTCAGCGTCTCGAACGTCACGACCAAGCTCCAGTAAGCGCCGGACTGCGTTTCCGCGGCGACGGTGTTGGTGGCATGCGGATGGTACGAGATGAAGGCATCGCAGCCATCGAAATACCCTTTCGCCGCGTGCACCGGCTTGGAGCCGCACACCTTCTCGGCCGGCTCGCCGAAGAAGCGCAGCGTGCCGGGGATGTTGTGCTTCTGCATCACCGCCTTGGTCGCCAGCATGCCTGTAAGCGCTGTGGTGCCGAGCTGGGAATGCGGGTCGGTGTGACCGGCGGTCCAGGGATGCAGGCCCTCGCGCGGCGCACGCCGGGGAACGATCGCCTGGGAATTGCCGGGCACTGCGTCGTACTCGGCATAGCCGCCCAGCACCGGCCCGCCCTTGCCCTGCGACCAGGCAGCGGCGAACGCTGTTGGCATGCCTCCCGAGCCTTCTTCCACCTGCCAGCCGTCGCCGCGCAGCAGCTCGATGTAGGCACACGCGGATTTGTACTCGCGCCAGGCGGGCTCCGCAAAGTTCCAGATTTTCAGGTTGAAGTCCGAGAATCGCTTGCGGTTCACGTCGATCCACGCCACCGCTTCGGCCTGGTGCGCACTGAAGCTCGACATCGATGCAGCTTCTTCCGATTGGTTTGCGCCAGCATAGCACCGCCCCGAGCCGCGGTCAGCAGGGATCGGGAACGATTCGGCAGGCCGGCAAGGCTTGGCCGCGCCTCTGCCTGTTGGCCAAGCTTGCTTCGGCCGGAATGAAGGGACACCTGGATCCGGCCACCTTAGAAGTCACCTTGCTCGCGGTCCAACGCGATTTCCAGCGGGAAATTGATCCGTCGACGGGCGGTGACGCTCCGAACGCCCCGATGGAGGCCGCCTGGAAGGGCGGAATGCCTGGTCGGTCGCAGTCGGGTCGCACCTACCCTGCCGGGAACCGGTGGAAGGCAATGCGCTGAAGAGCTGCAGCATCGGGCTGGAGGTAACGGGCGAGGTGCGGCGCGCGCTGCCAGGATCGCGTGGAATATTTCGGGTGGCACCATGATCTCGGCCATCCGGAATGTGACCGACCGTGCCGTACGATCCGGACGCCAATCTTGATTAGCTTTTCGCCAGGGTGGTCATCGACCATCGCCTGACCTCACCAGACAGCACCAGCACGCGCAGGCGACTGGCGAGGTTCTAGGCCAACGCGTGCAGATGCAGCCGCACGGCCCTGGCCGGGGGGCGCGGTGGCACGACACTCGCGTCCAGGTCACCGCGTTCTTGCCTTCCTTGATGTGCTGCTCGGCCGTGCCGCGCTGGTTGTAGAACGCCACCACACCTCCCCCCATCCGCGTCAACCGAGCGCCCGCGCTGACACCGTGGCCGCTGTCGGGTCGGCCTAATCGGCCACCCCCCGGGTCGGCCCTGCTTGAACTCTGCACAGGAGAGACCTAGAACATGCGCCCTCTCAGCGGGAGCGTGCCGACGGCGGCCAGCCGCGACGTCGGCGCCCCGCTTACGGCGCAGTTGGACAATCAACACCACCTGAGGGAGCGATCGAAATGAAGTTCCGTCCCTTGCATGACCGGGTCGTGGTCCGGCGGCTCGACGCCGAGGAGAAGACGACCGGCGGCATCATCATCCCCGACACGGCCAAGGAAAAGCCGATGGAAGGCGAGGTCATCGCCGCGGGCCCCGGCGCCCGCAACGAGCAGGGCCACCTCGTGGCGCTCGATGTGAAGGCGGGCGACCGCATCCTGTTCGGCAAATGGTCGGGCACCGAAGTGAAACTTGATGGCGAGGAACTCCTGATCATGAAGGAGTCCGACATCATGGGTATCATCGAAGGCAGGCCGGCCGCGAAGAGGAAGGCCGCCTGACGGGTCTGCGACTGAACGTCCGCCAACGGATGGACAGATTAACCCAGGGAGAAACGAATCATGGCTGCCAAGGATGTGCGGTTCGGCGGGGATGCCCGGCAGCGGATGCTGCGTGGGGTAGACATCCTGGCCGATGCGGTGAAGGTCACGCTGGGCCCCAAGGGGCGCAACGTCGTGCTCGACAAGAGTTTTGGCGCGCCGCGGATCACCAAGGATGGCGTCACCGTTGCCAAGGACATCGAGCTGGGCGACAAGTTCGAGAACATGGGCGCCCAGATGGTGCGCGAGGTCGCGAGCAAGACCAGCGATGTCGCCGGCGACGGCACCACCACCGCGACGGTGCTGGCGCAGTCGATCGTCCGCGAAGGCGCCAAGGCGGTCGCCGCCGGCATGAACCCGATGGACCTGAAGCGCGGCATCGACAAGGCGGTGCTCGCCGTGGTCGATGAGCTGAAGAAGCACTCCAAGAAGATCACCACCCCGGCCGAGACCGCCCAGGTCGGCGCCATCGCCGCCAACGGCGACAACGAAGTCGGCAAGATGATCTCCGAGGCGATGCAGAAGGTCGGCAACGAGGGCGTGATCACGGTCGAGGAAGCCAAG
>JASHRZ010000410.1 GCA_030037055.1 Alphaproteobacteria bacterium | reverse complement strand
ATCGTGCCGGCGCTCGATCTTGTGGTCGTGGTCAACGCCGGCCTATACAAGAGCTCGCTGCAACTCACGGTGCCGGGCCGACATCCTCAATCGGTATGTGCTGAAAGCCGTAGATTAGCTATCGATCAGCGCGCCATCCTCGAAGAAAGGATAGGGCCCGGCGAAATCCCCGATCACTGCCGTATGCGTGACGACGCCGGTCTCCGGCCGCCAGAGATGAAGCTGATAGCCCGGCGGCTCCATCATGAAGGCGGAAGGCCCGCGGGGCCTTAGATCGAGCGCCACCTGATGGGCCGTGCTCGGCGCGGTGCTCGCGATGGCATGGCGGCCGATGCGCGCCTGGATCGAGCGGTGGAGATGGCCGCACAGCACGCGCTCCACCTGCGGATGCCGCGCCAGCACGGCGGCGAACTCGTCGGCGCCGTCGAGGCCGATCGCGTCCATATGCGCGATCCCCGTCGCAAAGGGCGGGTGGTGCATGATGATCACCGTCGGCCGCGCCGGCGCCGCGGCCAGCGTGCGGTCGAGCCAGGCGATGCGCTCGGCGCAGAGCCGGCCGCCGGACTCGCCGGAAATCACCGTGTCGAGAGCGACGAGACGAAGCGGATGGTCCTCGACCGTGTAATTGAGAAATCCCTCCGCCGGGAGATAGCCGTCGCCGCGGCAAGCCCGGCGCATCGCCTCGCGGTCGTCGTGGTTGCCGGGAATGAGATAGACCGGCATCGCCAGTGGCGCCAGCAGCTCGCCGAGCAGCGCGTATTCCTCCTCCCGTCCGAAATCAGTGAGATCGCCGGTGGCCACGACCAAGTCGGGCTTTGGCTCGAGCGCCGTCAGCGCCCCAACGGCGGCGGCGAGGCAGGCCACGGTGTCGACCACGCGATAGGCGATCCTGCCGCGCGCCTTGATATGGAAATCGGTGATCTGCGCAATGAGCATGAGGCCTCAACCCGCGCCACTCTATGAGAGATCGTTAATATTTCAATGCCTCCCACCGCGCGCAGTGGGTCTGGCATTCGCCGGCCATCGGGCCCAAGGTGCGCCCCCTTTGGCCCGGCGGCGCACCTGCCTCGGCGGCGGAGAGCCATGGTACAGACCACGGTGAACGGCCCGGCCTCAGCGGCAGAGAGAATGCGCCAACCTCGTCGTCGGCGCGCTCGGCGTCGTCTATGGCGATATCGGCACCTCGCTGCTCTGCACCGTCAAGCAGTGCTTCGAGGAGGTCCGGAGCATCTCCGAGGCAGCCATGCGCCGGAAAAACTTGGCGACCTTGGCCCGCCTGCCTAGAGTTGCGAACGCCCGCTGACCTTCGCTCGGGAAATCCTCCGGACATGTCCCGCCTCGTCGACAAGCTCACCGCCGGACCCCTGCACTACGGCTGGATCGCCGTCGGCGTGACCTTTCTGACGCTGCTGGCGTCGGCCGGCGTGCGCTCTGCGCCCGGCGTGCTGATCGTGCCGCTCGAGCAGGAGTTCGGCTGGAGCCGGGCGTCGATCGCCCTGCCGATTTCGGTGGCGCTCCTGGTCTATGGCATCATCGGCCCGTTTTCGGCCGGCTTCATCGAGCGGTTCGGGCTGCGCGCGGTGATGCTGACGGCGCTGGCCGTGTTCAGCTTGGGCTTCGGCCTCACCCCGCTGGTGCACAGCACGTCGGCGCTCATCCTGTTGTGGGGATTGCTGCTCGGTGCCGGCACCGGCATGACGGCGATGGTGATGGGCGCCATCGTCGCCGGAAGATGGTTTCTGGCGCGGCGCGGGCTGGTGATGGGCCTGCTCACCGGCAGCACCGCCGCCGGGCAGCTCATCTTCCTGCCGCTTCTGGCCAATCTCATGCTCGTGGCGGGCTGGCGCGGCGCCGTGCTGATCGCCAGCGGCATCGTGCTCGTCCTAGTGCCGGTCGTCGCGCTCTTCATGCGCGAGCGCCCGACCGATCTCGGCCTCCTGCCCTATGGGCAGCGGGCGGGCGCCGCCGCGCTGCCGCCGCCGGCGGGAAACCCCTTCGCCATCGCCTTCGCGGCGCTGGGACGCGGCGTCGTCTCGCGCGATTTCTGGCTGCTGTCGGGCAGCTTCTTCATCTGCGGCGCCAGCACTATCGGCCTCATCGGCACGCATTTCATCGCCGCCTGCGTCGATCACGGCATTTCCGAGGCGACCGCCGCCGGCATGCTGGCCGGCATGGGGGTTCTTAACTTCATCGGCACGACGGCCTCGGGCTGGCTCTCCGACCGCTTCGACAGCCGCTACCTGCTGTTCTGGTATTACGCGCTGCGCGGCCTGTCGCTGCTGTTCCTGCCCTATGCCTTCGATCTCTCGCTCTGGGGCCTGGCGCTGTTCGGGTTGTTCTACGGCCTCGACTGGATCGCCACCGTGCCGCCGACGGTGCGGCTCACCGCCAACGCCTTCGGCATCGAAAGCGTCGGCATGATGTATGGCTGGATCACCGTGACGCATCAGCTCGGCTCGGCGGTCGCCGCTTACGGCAGCGGCGTGATGCGCACGCTGATGGGCGATTATTACGCCGCCTTTCTCTTCGCCGGGCTGATGTGTCTGGCGGCGGCAATCGTCGTGCTGGCCGTCAGCGCGCCGCCGCGGCCGGCATTGGCCGAGGCTGCCGGCTGACTCACTCCGCCCGCCGCGCGCGGGCGTGGTCTTGAGCGGCAGCTCGCGCAGAAACGCCGAGACGACCGCCCTCAGCACGCTGATCCCCGCGGCGATGGCGAAGACCAGGTGGAAGGCGCGCACCAGCGCCGGGATCAGCAGCGCGCGCTGCGGCGGCGAGAGCTGCGCCGCCGCATCCGGCCCTCTTTGCAGCAGGGATGCTGCTTGCGGCAAGGCCGCGGGCGAGCGCGGCGAGAAAGATCGACCACAGGATCGCCGCGCCGAACGAGCCGCCGAGCGAGCCGAAGAACGCGACGGTCGCGGTGGCAACGCCGATGTCGCGCGGCTCGCCGGCGTTCTGCACCGCCACCAACATCACCGGCATCGACTGCCGACGCCGACCCCAAGCACCCCCATATAGGCCATAGTGGTCAAGGGCGAGGTCGCCTCGCTCATCGTCGCCAGAGCGCGGAGGCGAGCGCGCCGGCGCTGAGCCCGATCAGCGGTAAGATCTTGTAGTGGTCCGGCGCATCATCTGGCCGGAGGCGAAGGCGCCGACCACCGAACCGGCCATGAGCGGGATCAGCAGCACGCCCGAATGCCCAGCGCCGACGCCGGTGACGAGCTGCAGGAACACCGGCAGCAGCACGACGCCGCCGAACATCGCCATGGCGATGACAAAGCTCGCCAGGGTCTCCGTGCCCACGACCGAATTGGCGAAAAGCCGCGGCGGCAGCACGGGCTCGGGCGCGCGCAGCTCCTGTAGCATGACGGCGATGACCAGCGGCGGCGCCATCGCCATGAGCGTGAGCAGCCGCGACGAGGTCCGGCCATAGCTCGTTCTGCCCCAGGTGAAGTTCATCAGCAAATCGGACACCGCGAAGGTGAGCAGCGCCGCACTGAGATAGTCCATCCGGCGCTGCGCACGCCGCGTCGCCAGGGCAAGCGCGCGTCGGTCCAGCACGAGAGCGACGATTCCGACGGGAAGGTTGATCCAGAATGCCGAGCGCCAATTCCGATGGTCGACGAAGACGCTGCCGGGCACCGGACCGCCGATGCTGGCGGCGGCCCAGACGCCGCTCAGATAGGCCTGATGGCGCCCGCGCTCGCGCGGCGAGATGACATCGGCGACGATCGCCTGCGCCATGCTAATGAGTCCGCCGCCGCCGGGCCCCTACAGGCCGCGCGCGGCGATGAGCTCGGCCATGGTCCGCGCCAGCGCGTACAGCACCGAGGCCGCGACGAAGAGCACGATTGCAATCTCCAGCATCAGCCGCCGGCCAGAGAGGTCGCTGAGCTTGCCGTAACCGGCGTCGAGGCGGTGGCGGCCAGGAGATAGCCGGCGACGATCCAGGAGAGATGCGCGAACGCACCGAGATCGCCGGCAAGGCGGTGGTGATGATGCTCTGATCGAGCGCCGCCAGCATCATCCCGAGCAGGATGCCGCTCAAGATGCTCAGAATTTCCCGATGACTGAAGGACCCTGCCTCGACCGCGCCGGGCTCAATCACGATGGCTGCTCCTCGCGGCGCCCGGGCCCAATACACTATGACGGCCGTGCGCCGTGCCGGCCACCGGCGGCCGGTCCAACAGGAGTTGGGGCCCGCGATGGGTGGACCCTCACGCCATGGCCGATTGGGCCGCCCGGAGCCCTAATGCCGCGCCACCGCTGATCGGGCGCGGCTGCCGCGGGCGGAAGCTGGACGAGGCGGCATCTTGTGCGGCTCCATGCGGCAGGCTAAGCCAGCCGCATGGAACCCGCGGACAACCCCAGCGACAGCAGCAAGCTCCATGTCAGCACCTTGCTGATCGCCTCGGAGCGGGCGCTGACGAACGCGCTCGACGAGCTGGGCTTTGCCGAAGATGACGACCGCGTCATCCAGCATGAGGGGCGGCTTGCCTTTCTCACCTGCAGCCATGATCCGGATTGTGACGATCTCTTCGCGCTCATCTCCGAGCTGGCGGCCCGCGGCGAGACCTGGGAGTTGCAGTTCCGTGTCGACACGGGCGAGGGCCGCGCCGTGTTTCAGCGCCTGGCGCGCCACCAGCCGGTCGAGGCGGTCGATGCTGAACTGCCGCCGGAGATGGAGGAGGCCGACAAGGAGCTGCCGGTGCACGATCTCGACCAGGAGCGCGGCCGCGCGAGCCTGAAGAAGGCGTTGAACCGCGTCGATCCCGCCGGCGTCTTCGCCACCATCCGCTCCGGCCCCGGCGACCGCGCTACCGCCGTCATCCTGCGCCGCAGCCCGCGTCGGGCGCTGGCCATGGCGGCGGCGACCGACGAGGCAAGCCTGCGCGCGGCGCTGCGCGAGATCCTCCCCAGCGTCATGTTCTCGGTGGCGATGAAGCCGCCGGGCTAAGCTCGCCCGATCGACGGAAAGCGCATGCGTCGGGCCGGCGTGGAAGGGAAGTCGATGACGCGGGAGAACAATTTCGACGCGCTGCGCCTGCTCGCCGCCAGCATGGTGATTTTCTCGCATTCCTTTCTCATCGCCGAAGGCACGGAGACCCACGAGCCGCTGATGCTGCTCACTGGCGGGCAGAGCAAGCTGGGGCTGGTCGGCGTCTTCATCTTCTTCGCCATCAGCGGCTTTCTCGTCACCGAGAGCTTCGAGACGACCGGAGCGCCCCTGCGCTATCTCGCCAAGCGCGCGCTCCGCATCTTTCCCGGCCTCTTCGCCGCCCTGCTCGTTTCCGCCTTCCTCATCGGGGCAATCGTCACCCGGCTGCCGCTCGGCGACTATCTCCGCGACGACGCGGTCTACAGCTACGTCGTCGGCAACGCGTTGCTCAATCTCACCACGCACGAGCTTCCCGGCGTGCTCTTCGTCGACAATCCGATCGGCCTCGAGATCAACGGCTCGCTCTGGACGCTGCGCTACGAGTTCATGATGTATCTGATGGTGCTGGCGCTGGGCGTCGCGCGGCTGCTGGAGTGGCGGGCGCTGCTGCTGGTGCTGGCGCTGGGGCTTGCCTATCCGCACCTCCCCGCGCTCGCGTTCCTCGATGCCTTCGGCTGGCTGCTGCCCTTCTTCGCCATGGGCATGCTGCTCTACAAGCTGCGCGACCGCGGCATTTTCGACGGCCGCCTCGCGCTCCTGGCGGCGGCGGGGCTGGCGCTGAGCGTGGCGCTGCGCCAGTTCAACGAGCTCTTCGCGGTCTTCGGCGGCTATCTCGCCCTCTATGCCGCTCACGACCGCCGCCTGCCGGTTCTGCCCGCGACACGTTTCGGCGACCTTTCCTACGGCCTCTATATCTATGGCTGGCCGATCCAGGTGACGGTGATGTACGCGAGCGGCGGCAGAGCGAGCTGGTGGCAGCTGTTCCTGTCGGCGCTGCCGCTGGCGGCATTCGCGGCGTTTCTCTCCTGGCGCTTCGTCGAGGAGCCGGCGCTCCGCCTCAAGCCGCGCCCGATCGCGGGCGGCCGCCCCGGCGCGGCCGGGGTCAGCGCGACAGCGTCGCCAGCGCCTGCCCTTCCGCAACCTGGTCGCCTTCCTTGACCAGGACGGCGCTGACGGTACCCGCCGCCGGCGCCAGCACCGGCAGCTCCATCTTCATCGCCTCGAGGATGACGACCTCGTCGCCTTCCGCGACCCGCGTCCCGGCCGCCGCGACGATGCGGGTGACGACGCCGACAACCTCCGACCGCACCGGAATGTCCGCCACTCTTCCCCCCCTCAGCGCCGCCTCCGCACCCTATCCGCGGCGCCGTGCGCAAGGCAAGGCCGGCCGAGACGGAACCGGCTTTCGGCGGCTGGAGCAGACTTCGCCGCTCTTGCCTGTGACGGAGATCACAGGAGAGAGCAATAAAAAATGATTAAAAGGTCGGACGGAAGGCCTCCACACGCTTTCCGTTCCCAACCTGGCCCTGCCGTCCCCGGCGGCGGGGCTTTCTTTTGTCTCGCAAGGTCAAGGGGCTCGCGCTTGGCAGCGCGGCAGCGATAGGCTATGGGGCGGCGATGGCCACCGAGATTCCCTTCCGCCGCGAGATCGTCTTCGACTATGGCGTCGCCGCATCCGTAAGTCCGCTCATTCGCCGCGTGGTGGCGCGGAACCCGAGCCCGTTTACGTTCAAGGGAACCGGCACCTATCTCGTCGGTCACGGCAAGGTGGCAATCATCGATCCCGGACCCGACCTCACTCAGCATGTCGACGCCCTGCTGGCTGCCGTGCGCGGCGAGACGATCACCCATATCCTCATCACCCATACCCATCTCGACCATTCGCCGGCGGCGGCGGCGATCAAGCGCGCCACCGGAGCCGGGACCTACGGCTTCGGGCCGCACGGCTCGGGCCGCGCCGAAGACCGCAGCGGCGTCGGCGGCGTTACCGAAGAGGGTGGCGATCATGCCTTCGTGCCGGACGTGGCGATGCGCGAGGGCGACGCGGTCGAAGGGCCCGGCTGGCGGCTCGCCGCGGTGCACACCCCCGGCCATACCTCCAACCATCTCTGCTTCGCGCTCGCCGAAGAGCGCGCCCTGTTCTCGGGCGATCACGTCATGGGCTGGTCGACGAGCGTCATCGCGCCGCCGGATGGCGACATGGCGGCTTATATGCACTCGCTTGCCAAGCTAATGACGCGCGAGGACGCCGTCTATTGGCCGACTCATGGACCGCCGATCCCCGACCCCAAGCCTTTCGTCCAGACCTTCATTGCCCACCGGCAGGAGCGTGCGGCGGCCATCCTGCAGCGTCTGGCGCAGGGCGACGAGACCATCCCCGCCATCGTCGAGCAGGTCTATCTCGGCCTCGACCCGCGCCTCAAAGGCGCCGCGGCACGCTCCGTGCTCGCCCATCTCATCGAGCTGGTCGAGCGGGGCAAGGTCGCGACCGATGGCGCTCCGAGGCTGGATGCCCGCTATCGCTTGAAGCGCTGAGCCGGCCGCGACTCGCCGGGAGATCACTGGCCGATCCGCCTCGCCTGCCCGCCGCGCCGCCCCGCGACGGCGGCCCGGAGGGCGAAACAGCACGATTTGGCGGCTTTTCGGACACGGAGCCGGGGGATCGCCGCCCCTTGCCCCTTTGGCATGGCGCCGACAAAAAACTGTCACGGAAGCGTGATAGCAAGCCTGCGGGCCAACTCCGTCGAGGAGCGCATGCAGCTTCTGGCACCGGATCGCCGCCTCCGCGCGGCGGTGAAACATGGCTGGACCCGGCTCGTCAGCGCAGCGCGACCGCGCTACCGTCTCTCCCTACGCCGGCGCGGCTGGCGCCCGATCATTCCCGCGCAATCGCCCGAGACGCCGGTCGCCGTTGACCCGGTGGCGCTCACCGTGCTTGCCGTGAACCGACTGGGGCCAGCGACCTTGCGCACCGTCGCCAACGGCCGGCCGCTGACCGTGACCGTACCGGACGCCCGCATCGGCGAGATCTTCCGCGCCGCGCTGGCGGAAATGCAAAAGACGCGTTCGACCGACCGGCTGATCGACATCGTCATTGCCGGTGACGCCGCTCATGCCGGACGCGCAGCCACCGGTGCTTGACCCGACGCCGGCGCAGCATCGGCGCCGCGCCGCGCCGGCCGGCGACCGCGAGATCTTCTTCCGCCACTGGTTGCGCAACCCCCTCGGCATCGGCGCGGCGCTGCCGAGCGGCGCGAAGGTGGCGCGCGGCATGGCGCGCGAGCT
>JASHRZ010000409.1 GCA_030037055.1 Alphaproteobacteria bacterium | reverse complement strand
GTGGAGAAGCATCCGGTGCCGATCGTTCCCGTTTACATCGACGGCAGCTTTTCCGCTTGGCCGGTTGCGCGAAAATTCCCGCGACCTCGCCGGATTACCGTGCGTTTTGGGCCCTCTATCACCGTTTCGGCCGGGCGCATCCGCGATCAGGAGATCGTCGGGGCAATAAGGGCCGGTGTTGCTGCCTTGGCAAATTTGACCGAGCACCCAGCAAGCCAGCGAACACCCCCTGGATGATCCGATGTCGGGACCTGCGCTTCGAGGTAAGGCGGCAGGCCTCCGCCGCAGTGCTTGCTACCGTGCAGGGGCTTCAGAGGCAGCGGGAGTAGGTCTCCGCACATGGCTACAGGTCACGAGATTATCCTGGTCGCGGGCATCCTCTGTTTGCTCGCCACGTTTGCCGGGCTCGTCTCTGCTCGCATCGACATGCCCTTGCTGCTGGTCCTTCTCGACCGTTCCATAGGCGCGATGCATGAATTCTGTGCTCGCACGAGCGACCCCAGGGAACCTCTCCAAAGATACGGGGACCCCACTGCTCGGTGTGCCTGGGCGTAGATGCGAGCGGTGCACGCTTCTCGGCGTGCTCGCAGCCGCGCAGATTAGCTCGATGGCGTGGGCAACCAGATGATCGTCATGGGCCTTTTCTGCTATATCACCGATGGACACGACGCCCACGAGCCGTTTTTCTCGACTCAGCACGGGAAGACGTCGTATTTTCGGCCATAAGTGACGCCGCATCGCCTACGTCTTGATCGTCATAGCAATAGACTAGCCCCGGTGACATGGCCTCGGCGACACGGGAGACGTTAGGATTCTGCCCCTCTGAGGTCGAGCGCATGACGATATCTCGATCGGTCACCGTCCCGACTAGACGATCGTCTATCCCGACTGGCAAAAATCCGGTGCCGATATCTCGCATCTTCAGCGCGGCATCGCGGATGGACATTTCAGGGTGCGCGAGCTGCGTATCGCGTGTCATGACGTCTCTGACTTGCATGGCGAGCTCCTGAACGGTGCGCGCTGAAACCCTTGTCGCCTGCCCGGCGGCCGCCATCGTCGCAGGACCGCGCAGCGCCGAGCAGCCTGCGACTTAACCCTTCCTCCACTCGCTTTGTTTCGCGTTGAGCCATGTCAATGCGCCACGCTTATTCCCGTTCGCAGGCGTGACTTGGATCGAAATCCACCATCAACAATCCTCGGATCCGAGACAGAGCTCGAGTTGCAGTGCTGGCCACCTGAGGCCGTACCGGCCGGGCTGCGTGACCCGGCCGTGGATCAATGTCATCATTTATAAGTGTGCCCGCAGCCGATCCACCGCCGGCCATTGAGGAGTGAGGCCATGAGCTTCTATCGGGTCAAGATCCGCGTGCGAAGTGTGACGCAGCCTGCGCCTGCGGCTGAGGAGCGGCGGAGGTTCCATGATTTGATCGAAAAGCATGGCGGCAAGGACGTCTCGAGCGGACGGCCGAGTGCCGCCTACGCCATTGGCGTCTTCAGAGACAGAGAAAAGGCGAAGGCCTTTCGCCGCGACGCGCGCGCCGCACTTTCGGCCAGGTAAGCGCGGCCTTGCTCGACGACGGGACCGGCGGCATCCGCCTGCAGGACATCGTCGACACTTCCCGACGCGTGCGCGAAACGGGCAGCCGCTTGGACAAGGTGCAGCATCTCGCCGCCTGTTTGCGACGCGCCGAGCCGGATGCGATCCCCGCTTTGGTCGCGCTTCTGTCGGGCGAGCCGCGCCAGGGCCGCATTGGGCTCGGACCGGCGAGCGTGAGCGGCACCGCCCCAAGACAGGCGGCGACAGCGCCAGTGCTGACGCTCTTCGAGGTCGACGCAGCACTCGATCGTATCGCGCGCAGGGGCGGCCCCGGCACGTCAGCGGATCGCGCACGCCTATTCGGCGAGCTGCTGGCGCGCGCCACACGCGAAGAGCAGGATTTCCTGCTGCGAGCGGTGCTGGGAGAGCTCCGTCAAGGCGCGCTTGAGGGGCTGATGATCGAAGCCGTGGCGCAGGCCGCCGAGCTCCCCTCGGACGAGATCCGTCGCGCGCTCATGGTGCGCGGAGACCTCGGTGCCGTAGCCCGCGTGGCGCTGACCAGCGGCCGGCGGGGGCTGGCGCACCTGGCCGTCGAGCTATTTCGTCCGGTAAAGCCCATGCTCGCGCAAACCGCAGAGGACACCGCGGATGCGCTGGCGCAACTCGGGCGGGCCGCTTTTGAGGACAAGCTCGACGGCGCGCGCATCCAGGTCCATAAGCAAGTCCACGACGTGCGCGTCTTCACGCGCCAGCTCAACGATGTAACGGACGCCATCCCCGAGGTCGTCGAGGCGGTGCGCAATCTTCCCGCACGCACGCTGATCCTTGACGGTGAGGCGCTCGCCTTCCGCGGCGACGGCACGCCGCAGCCTTTCCAGGTCACCATGCGCCGCTTCGGCCGAAAGCTCGAGGTGGCACGGCTGCGCGAAAGCATTCCGCTGAACCCAGTGTTCTTCGACTGCATGTATTTGGACGACCAAGCCATTCTCGATCTCTCGGCGGAGGAGCGCTTTTCTGCGCTGAGCGGAGCGCTGCCCGAAGCGCTTCTGATCCGACGCAGCGTGACTGGCGACCTCGCCGCAGCCGAGGCGTTTCTCCGAGAGGCGCTTGCGCGCGGCCATGAAGGCGTGATGGCGAAGGATTTGCGCGCGCCCTACGAGGCCGGCGCGCGCGGTCGCTCATGGCTCAAGATCAAGCCCGCGGTCACGCTCGACTTGGTGGTGCTTGCGGCGGAATGGGGCCATGGCCGGCGCCGCGGTTGGCTCAGCAACCTGCATCTGGGCGCGCGCGATCCAGCGACCGGCGGCTATGTGATGCTAGGCAAGACGTTCAAGGGCATGACGGACGCGATGCTGACCTGGCAGACCGACGCGCTGCAAAAGCTCGCTGTTGGCCGCGACGCCTACACAGTCCATGTCAGGCCGGAACTCGTGGTCGAGGTGGCGTTCAACGACATCCAGGTGAGTCCGCAATACCCGGGCGGCCTCGCGCTGCGTTTCGCGCGCGTCAAACGCTACCG
>JASHRZ010000408.1 GCA_030037055.1 Alphaproteobacteria bacterium | reverse complement strand
AGCGAACCAAGAAAGGCGAGCGCCACCCAGCGCCCGGCATCGACATGCAGCGCAACGGAGCCGCCGGTGACGGTCGGCGCGCTGAATCCCGGCACAGGATCGCCGAGACGAAGGGCCATTTGGGGGACGGTCTCGCTGTTCATTGCGGCCAATCCACGAGCGCGAGCGGCCACGCAGCCTGGGATCCTGCCAGCGGATGGTTAATACTTTATCAAGAGCGGCGTCTTCATAACCGCGCGGCGCCTCCCACATGAGTGGGGATCAACGGCCGATGGCGACACTCCATGAGCGATCCCGCTCCCGAAGCGACGCCCGGCGCACGCCGGCACTTCGGCCTCGCGGCTGTCGGCATCGTCAGCGTCGCGGCGTTGCTCGCGCTCGGCGTCTATACTTGGCAATCGCTAGGAGCGGTCGAGATGAGCGCGAGCGGCTATGTTGCGCTGGTGCTTGGAGTGCTTGGCACGTTGGCGCTGGGCGGCGGCCTGATGACGCTGCTGTTCTACAGCCACCGCCACGGCTATGACGACGCAGCCGGCGGCGGCGGCGCGCCGGAAGACGGGCGCTGCTGATCGCCTACGCGACGCGGCGATGGCTGAGGCCTCGCTGCTGCCGCTCTTGCCCTACGGCGTGCTGCTTGGCTGGTCGGTCGCCCCGGGGCCAATCAATGCCGAGATCGTGCGTCGGGGCCTGGCGCGAGGGTTCTGGCCGGCCTACAGCGTCGGTCTCGGCGCCTCGACCGGCGATGCGATCTGGCGGTCGTGCTCGGCGCCGGCGCGCTGCTCGACTGGGCCGCGGCCCGTTCGGCGCTGTCGGCGCTCAGCACGGTGCTGCTCGCCGCGGTTTATCTCCGCAGCGACTGGCACGGCCTCGCCGCCTCGCGCCGAGGCGCGAGGGCAGATGCACCCGGCCGCTTGACGGGCGCGCGCGGGATATCGGCTCGGGCTCGGCCTGGCGATGTCGAGCCCGTGGAACATTGCCTTCTGGCTTGCCGTCATCGGCCGGGCCGAGACGCTGCAGGCGGGGCCCGCGACCTCGCTCGTCGTAGCAGGCGCGGTGCTGCTTGGAACCAATCTCTGGGTCCTGCTCATATGCATCGTGGTCGTGCTGTTGCGGCTGCGCTTCGCCAGCGGCGCGTGGAAGGCCGCGGCCGAAGGCGCGACCGGGCTCATCATGCTTGCTTTCGCTGTCGACGGCATCGCCCGACTCGCCGCAATGCTGCCATATTGACCGGCTAAGACGCAGCGCGGCCACGGGCGCGAGTCGGCCCGGAGCGGGGGTTGGTCATTTCACGAGATATGGTATGGTCCCGGCACAAATCTCAGGAATTAGCGATTCGCCATGGCTGGCCACTCCCAGTTCAAGAACATCATGTATCGCAAGGGTGCGCAGGACAAAAAGCGCGCCAAGATTTTCACCAAGATCATTCGCGAGCTCACCACGGCGGCACGCAGCGGTCTGCCCGATGCCGGAGCCAATCCGCGGCTGCGCGCGGCGATCGCGGCCGCCAAGGAAGCCAACATGCCGAAGGACACGGTCGAGCGCGCGATCAAGCGCGGTGCCGGTGCCGATGGCGGCGAGAATTACACCGAGGTGCGCTATGAAGGCTACGGTCCCGGCGGCGTCGCGATCATCGTCGAGGCGCTCACCGACAATCGCAACCGCACCGCAAGCGAGGTGCGCGCCGCCTTCACCAAGGCGGGCGGCAATCTCGGCGAGAGCAACAGCGTGAGCTTCCTGTTCGACCGGCTGGGCCAGGTGACCTACCCCGCCTCGGCGGCGTCGGCCGATGCGATCTTCGAGGCGGCGGTCGAGGCCGGCGCCGACAACGTCGAGAGCGCGAGCGAGCAGCACGTCGTCACCGGCGCGCCCGAAGCGCTCAACGAGCTGCGCGACGCGCTCGAGCGCCGCTTCGGCCCACCCTCCTCGGCGCGGCTTGTCTGGAGGCCGAAGACGCTGGTGCCGGTCGAGGGCGCGCCGGCGGAGGCGCTGTTCAAGCTGCTGGAAGGCCTGGAGGACAGCGACGACGTGCAGTCCGTCTACGCCAATTTCGAGGTGCCCGACGACGTCATGGCGCGGTTGAGCGCCTGATCTCGCCGGCGAGAGGACATCGCCATGCGCCTCATCGGACTCGATCCGGGTCTGCGCCACACCGGCTGGGGCGTGATCGAGGCCGCCGGCAATCGGCTGAGCCACGTCGCCGACGGCGTCGTCCATTCGCGCTCCGACCGGACGCTTGCCGAGCGGCTGGTCGATCTCTTCCGGCAGCTCAACGACATCCTCGCCGATTACGCGCCCGCGGCGGCCGCGGTGGAAGAGACCTTCGTCAACAAGAACCCGGCCTCGACCTTGAAACTCGGCGTGGCGCGCGGCGTGGTGCTGCTGGCGCCGGCCGAGCGCGGCATACCGGTCTTCGAGTATTCGGCCAATCTGATCAAGAAATCGATAGTCGGCGTGGGCCACGCCGACAAGCAGCAGGTGGAGATGATGGTGCGCCGGCTGCTGCCTGGCGCGGCGCTGGAGGCGCCCGATGCCGCCGACGCGCTCGCCGTCGCCATTTGCCACGCGCATCACGCCGCGACCGAGCGCGCCTGGGCGGCGGGAGCGGCGCGATGATCGCGATGCTGGCGGGGATCGTCGACCAGGCCGCCGGCGACAGCGTCGTGATCGACGTCAACGGCGTGGGCTATCTCGTCTTCGCCTCGGCGCGCACGCTCGCGCGCGTGCCGGCGCGCGGCGAGCCGCTGCGACTCCTGATCGAGACTCATGTGCGCGAGGATCACATCCACCTCTACGGTTTCGCCGACGAGGCCGAGCGCTCCTGGTTCCGGCTGCTGACCACGGTGCAGGGCGTCGGCGCCAAGCTCGCGCTCGCCGTCCTCGGCGTGCTCGCGCCCGATGCGCTCGTCGCCGCCATCATGGCGCAAGACAAGGCAGCGCTGACGCAAGCCGACGGCGTCGGCCCCAAGCTCGCTCAGCGCATCGCCAACGAGCTCAAGGACAAGGTCGGCGGCATCGCGCTCGGCCCGGCCGCTTCCGGCGTGCCCGCCGCCGCGCCCAAGGGTGCCGCCGCCGACGCGGTCTCGGCGCTGGTCAATCTCGGCTACTCGCGCAGCGACGCCCATAGCGCGGTCAGCCAGGCGGCGCAGCGGCTCGGTGCCGAGGCGCGGATCGACGCGCTGATCCGCGCCGGCCTGCGGGAGCTCGGGCGATGAGCGAGAAGCGCATGGTCATGCCGGAGCGGCGCGAAGAGGACTCGGGCGAGGCGTCCTTCCGCCCGCTGAGCCTCGACGAGTTCGTCGGCCAGAGCCAGCTGCGCGAGAACCTCCGCATCTTCATCCAGGCGGCGCGCGGGCGCAGCGAGCCGCTCGACCACGTGCTCCTCTCCGGCCCGCCCGGCCTCGGCAAGACGACGCTGGCGCAGATCGTCGCGCGCGAGATGGGCGTGGGCTTCCGCGCCACTTCCGGGCCGGTGATCCAGCGCCCCGGCGACCTAGCGGCGCTGCTCACCAATTTGCAGCCGCGCGACGTGCTGTTCATCGACGAGATACACCGCCTGACGCCGGCCGTGGAGGAGATCCTCTATCCTGCGATGGAGGACTTCCAGCTCGACCTGGTCATCGGCGAGGGGCCGGCGGCGCGCTCGGTGCGCATCGACCTGCCGCCCTTCACCCTCGTCGGCGCCACGACGCGCTCGGGGCTCATCACCCGGCCGCTGCGCGAGCGCTTCGGCATTCCGCTACGTCTCGTCTTCTACGAGCCGCACGAGCTCGAGCTCATCGTCGGCCGCGGGGCGCGCGTTCTCGCGACGGAGCTCGATGCCGCCGGCGCGGCCGAAATCGCGCGGCGCTCGCGCGGCACGCCGCGAGTAGCGGCGCGCCTGCTGCGCCGTGTGCGCGACTTCGCGGCCGTGGCCGGCGCCAAGCACATCGATCTCGCGGCCGCCGACCGCGCGCTGCAGCGCCTCGAGGTCGACGAGCGCGGGTTCGACGCCATGGACCGGCGCTACCTCGCCTGCATCGCCGAGAATTACGGCGGCGGCCCGGTCGGCGCTGAAACCATCGCCGCGGCACTCGCCGATGAGCGCGACGTGGTCGAAGAGGTGATCGAGCCCTATCTCATCCAGCAGGGCTTCGTGCAGCGCACGCCACGCGGCCGCATGCTCACCGACCTCGCCTATGCTTATCTCGGCCTGAAGCCGCAGGAGCCGCGCGCGGCGCAGCTCGATCTCCTGGCCGAGGCCGAGGAGGAAGATGCATGAGGCAGGCGTTGCCGCGCGAGGGCGCGGTCGAGAACGGCGCGTTCCTCTATCCCGTACGGGTCTATTACGAGGACACCGATGCGGCCGGCCTCGTCTATTACGCGAACTACTTTAAATTCGCCGAGCGCGCGCGCACGGAGATGCTGCGGCAACTGGGCTTCGGCCAGGAGCGGCTGTGCGCGGAAAGCGGCCTCGTCTTCGTCGTGCGCCGATCGACCGCCGATTTTCTGCTGCCGGCGCGGCTCGACGACGATCTCGTCGTCCTCACCCGGCTCACCGGCCTCGGCGCGGCGACGCTCGATCTCGACCAGGAGGCGCGTCGCGGCGAGACCGCGCTGGTGCGCCTCGCCTTCCAGATCGCCGCGGTCGGCCTGAGCGGCCGGCCGCAACGCCTGCCGTCGCCGCTGCGCGCGGCGCTTCTCTCCCTCAACGAGCCAACAAAAATGGTCACAGCCCATGCAAGGTGATGTCAGCTCGGTCCCGCTCGGCGGCGCCGTCCCACACGATCTCTCGATCATCGGCCTGTTTCTGCAAGCCGACCTCATTGTCAAGATTGTCATGTTCCTGCTGCTCGCGGCCTCATTCTGGTCGTGGGCGGTGATCTTCGACAAGATCATGAAGCTGCGCCGATTGAGGCGCGACGCCGAAAGCTTCGAGGAGAGCTTCTGGTCCGGCGGCTCGCTCGACGATCTCTACGACCGCATCGGCGCGCGGCCGCTCGACCCGATGTCGGCGGTCTTCGCTGCGGCGATGCGCGAATGGCGGCGCAGCGCCGCCAAGGGGCTCGCCGCCTCATCGGCGCTGCGCACGAATCTGCAGGAGCGCATCGAGCGCGTCATGCACGTGACCTTGAGCCGGGAGATGGAGCGGCTCGAGCGCTTCATGCCGTTCCTCGCCACCGTCGGCTCGACCGCGCCCTTTGTCGGTCTCTTCGGCACGGTCTGGGGCATCATGGACAGCTTCCAGTCGATCGCCGCCTCCAAGAACACCAGTCTCGCGGTGGTGGCACCGGGCATCGCCGAATCGCTCTTCGCCACGGCGCTGGGGCTGGTGGCGGCGATCCCCGCGGTCATCGCCTACAACAAGTTCTCCACCGATTTCGGTCGCTACGCCGGCCGGCTCGACGGTTTCTCCACCGAGTTCGGCGCCATCTTGTCGCGCCAGCTCGACGAGAAGGTTTGAGCGATGGCCGGAGGACTCCTGAACAACGACGGCGGCGGCTACCGCACGCGCTACAAGCCGATGAGCGAGATCAACGTCACGCCGATGGTAGACGTGATGCTGGTGCTGCTCGTCATCTTCATGGTGGCGGCGCCGCTGCTCACCGTCGGCGTGCCGGTCGAGCTGCCGCAAAGCAAGGCGCCGGCGATTACCGAGCAGAAGGAGCCGCTCGTCATCACCGTCAACGCCGAAGGCAAGCTCTTCCTGCAGAACACCGAGCTGGGCGACGACCAACTCGTGCCGCGCCTGCAGGCGATCACCAAGAACAATCCCGAGGCCGACATCTATGTCCGCGGCGACCGCGCCATCAATTACGGCCGCGTCATGGAGGTCATGGGCATGATCAGCGCCGCCGGCTTCACCAAGGTGTCGCTCATCACCGAGCAGCCGCGGGACAAGCCGAAGCGCTGAGCGGATGAACGAGGTCGGCGGCATCCCCGGACGCGCCTTCGCCTATTCGGCGGGCTTCCATCTCGCCGTCCTCGCGGGGCTGCTGGCGCTCGCCCATCTCAACCTCTTCGAGCGCAAGATCGACGAGGAGCAGCCGATCGTCGTGCAGCTCGTCAATGTCGCGCCGGAGACGCATGCGACGCAGGTGAGCCGCGAGCTGCCCAAGCCGAAAAAGCCCGAGGAGGTGGCGCAAGCCGAGCCGCCCAAGCCGCTGGAGCCGAAGCCCGAGCCGCCCAAGCCGCCGCCGCCGGAATCGAAGCCGGAGCCCCCCAAGGCGGCGCCGCCGCCACCGCCGCCGCCCGAGCCGCCGAAGCCCGAGCTCAAGGCCGAGGCGAAGCCCGAGCCGCCCAAGCCGCAGCCGCCGCCGCCCAAACCGGCGCCGCCCCAGAAGAAGGAAGACGACGCCGCCTTCGACGCGCTGCTCAAGAACCTCGCTAAGCGCGATCCGGCGCGCACGCCGCCCGATCAGACGCCGCAGAAGCAGGTCGCCGCGGCCGAACCGAAGCGCGCCAGCTCGCAGCCGATCGCACCGCTGGGGCCGCAGCTCACCACCAGCGAGCTCGATCTCGTCAAGCAGCAGATTGAGGCGTGCTGGAACGTCCCCGCCGGCGCCCGCGACGCCAAGGATCTCACGCCCGAGTTCCGCGTCTACATGAATCCCGACGGCACCGTCCGCTCGGCGACGCAGCTCAACCCCGAGCGCAACGGCGACCCTTTCTTCCAGGCGGCCGCCGACAGCGCGCTGCGCGCGCTGCGAAACCCCCGTTGCCAGCCGCTGAAGCTGCCGCCGGATAAGTACAACCAGTGGCAAACCTTCACCATTACCTTCGATCCCAAGGATATCTCATGAAGAGACACCTCCTCGCTTCCGGATTTCGGCGCGCCGTCCCGGCGCTGCTCATTCTCGTCGTGGCGAGCGCCGGCGCGCGCGCGGAACTGCATCTCGACCTCACCCACGGCAAGATCGAGCCGATGCCAATCGCCATTCCCGATTTCGCCGGCGCCGACGCCGCGGCGTCGCCGGCGCGCGACATCACCCAGGTGATCTCGGCCGATCTCGAGCGCTCGGGCCTGTTCCAGCCGCTCGATCCGCGCTCCTTCATCGACAAGGAAGGTGCGACGCGCTCGCCGCCGCGCTTCGGCGACTGGCGCGTGATCAACGCGCAGGCGCTGGTCACCGGCGGCGTCGAGACCCAGCCCGACGGCCGGCTCGCGGTCGAGTTTCGCCTCTGGGACGTGTTCCAGGAGCAGCAGCTCACCGGCCTGCGCTACACCACGACGCAGCAGAACTGGCGGCGCATTGCGCACATCATCGCCGACGCGATCTACAAGCGCATCACCGGCGAGGACGGCTATTTCGATACGCGCATCGTCTACATCTCGGAGACCGGGCCGCAGGACAAGCGCATCAAGCGGCTCGCTATCATGGACCAGGACGGCGCTAACCACCGCTTCCTCACCGACGGTCGTGCGCTGGTGCTGACGCCGCGCTTCTCGCCTTCGACGCAGGAGATCACCTATCTCTCTTACGCAAGGGGCGTGCCGAGGGTCTATCTCTTCAACATCGACACCGGCCAGCAGGAGGTGCTGGGCGACTTCCCCGGCATGACCTTCGCGCCGCGCTTCTCGCCCGACGGCAACAGGGTCATCATGAGCCTCGCGGTCGAAGGCAACAGCGACATCTACACGCTCGACCTGCGCACCCGTCAGGCGACGCGCCTCACCAACAGCTCGGCGATCGACACCTCGCCCTCCTACTCGCCCGACGGCACGCGGATCGTCTTCAACTCCGACCGCGGCGGCTCGCAGCAGCTCTACGTGATGAACGCCGACGGCAGCGACATCAAGCGCATCAGCTTCGACGGCCAGTCGCGCTACGGCACGCCGGTGTGGTCGCCGCGCGGCGATCTCATCGCTTTCACCAAAATCGCCGGCGGTCAATTCTACATCGGCGTGATGCACCCGGACGGGACGGGCGAGCGGCTGCTGACGCAAGCCTTCCTGGTCGAGGGGCCGACCTGGGCGCCCAACGGGCGCGTGCTGATGTATACGCGCCAGACACCCAGCGACACGCACGGCAGAGGCGGCGCGAGTCGCCTCTACACGATTGACTTGACCGGCTACAACGAGCGTGAAGTGATTACACCGCAAGACGCGTCCGATCCTGCCTGGTCCCCCTTGATTCCATGATTAACTATAAGTATAGTCGCGCCGCTTCGCCGGGCGCGGCCGGCGTGCGCTGCAAACGCCGGCTTGACCGAGTGGGGGCCCTCAGGGCTACGCCGTCCTAACAACACCGATCACATCAATCCCAGGCTTTTCGAGGGAGTAAAAAATGAATCTCCGGTCCTTGACTCTGCTCGCGGCCGTGCTGCTCCTGGCCGGCTGTGCTGAAGAAACCAAAACGACCGCGGCTGGTGCCGCCACCGGCGGCGCTGCTCCGCCGCCGGCAGTGACGAGCGCGGTCCAGCCGGGCTCCGAGCAGGATCTCGTGCAGAATGTCGGCGACCGCGTCTTCTTCGACTTCGACAAGAGCGACATCAAGCCGGAGGGCCGCACCACGCTGCAACGCCAGGCCGATTGGCTGAAGAAATATCCGAATGTGACGGTGACGGTCGAGGGTCATTGCGACGATCGCGGCACGCGCGAGTACAATTTGGCGCTGGGCGAGCGCCGCGCCACCGCGGTGAAGAAGATGCTCGTGGCGCTGGGGGTTGCCGCCAACCGCGTCTCCACCATCAGCTACGGCAAGGAGCGGCCGGCGGTGGTGGGCGACAACGAGCAGGCCTGGGCGCAGAACCGCCGCGGCGTGACGGTTGTCAACTGATCGATCCCGTCGATTTCGAGGGTTAGAGGCGCGCCTGGCTTTGCCCGCGACGCTGGTTCCGCGGGCGCGGCCGGGCGCCCTTATTTTGCCCAAAACCTCCGCTAGCCTGACCAGGATTCGGTGCGCTGCCGGTTGCGGCCTTTGCCCGGTTCCCTGCGAAAGGATCTGACGACGATGCGACCAACCGCTTTCGCCGTCGCCTGCTGCGGACTGCTCTGCCTGCTGGCGGACGGCGCCCCGGCACAACAGAGCAACGATTTACGGCCCCTGCTCGACCGTCTCGACCGACTGGAGCGCGATATGAATTTGCTCCAGCGCCAGGTTTATCGCAGCACCAGTCCGGGTGCCGCGCCCACTGCTCCCGGCGCAGATGCGCAAAGCTCGGTCAATAACGAAGTGCGCATCAGCCAGCTCGAGGATCAGGTCCGCACCGTCACCGGCCAGATCGAGGAGCTCACCAATACCCTTGATCAGATGAAACGCCGTCTTGAGACGCTGGCGAGCGATATCGACCAGCGGCTCGCGGCGCTGGAGCATCCGGGCTCCGGCCAGCCGCCGCAGGCTCAGGGCCAGCCGCCGCAACCGGCACCGCGCGCACTTGCCGGCAGCCCGCCCAAGGGCGCCGGCGCCAATCCTGCCGAGGCGCCGAGCCAATCGGGCGTCCTCGGCCAGCTGCCGGCGGCGGGTGCCGCCCAGACCGCGGCGGCGCCGGCGACCGCCGGCGATGCCGGCGCCTTGCCCAACGGCACGCCGCAGGAGCAATACAACTTCGCCTTCGGCCTGCTGCGGCAGGCGAATTATCCTGCCGCCGAACAGGCGCTGCGCGCCTTCATCGAGCGCTATCCCAACGATGCGCTGGCCGGTAACGCGCAATATTGGCTGGGCGAGACCTATTTCGTCCGCAAGGATTACAATAATGCCGCGGCCGTTTTCGCCGAGGGCTACGAGAAATACCCCAAAGGGGGCAAGGCGGCGGACAATCTGCTGAAGCTCGGCATGGCACTCGGCCAGCTCGGCCAGAAGGCCAATGCCTGCCGCGCATTTGCGCGACTCGACCGCGACTTCCCGACCGCGCCGGCCACCATTAAAGACCGCGCGGGCGACGAGAAGAAGCGCCTGGGCTGCTGATCCCGGCGTGACCGCTCCGGCTGAGACGGCGCCGGTCGACGCGGCGGAGTTCGCCGCGCTGATGGCGCCGTTCGCGCCTTTCGAGCGCCGGCCCCGGCTTGCCGTCGCTGTCTCCGGCGGCGCCGACAGCTTGGCCCTTGCGCTGCTGGCCCGGGATTGGGCGGCCGCGTCGGGCGGGGCGCTCACGACGCTCACCGTCGATCACCGGCTGCGCGCGGCCTCGGCCGCGGAAGCGGCGCGGGTCGCGGCCTGGCTCGGC
>JASHRZ010000407.1 GCA_030037055.1 Alphaproteobacteria bacterium | reverse complement strand
GGCAGGGCACCATCCCCGGCGGCGCCGGCATCGGCGTCCCGGGCGCGGCGGCGCTGCCGGCCTGGGCGGGGCGGGTAGCCTGCCGGCCGCCTTGCCCGATCGGTGACGCTTCCCAGCTGGCGCGATCGCGAGCAGATTGTTTCGCGTGATCTTCGACCCGGGTCAAAAAAAAGAAGGGGGTACAGCCGAGCCGTAGTCCGGTCGTTATGTCTCTCGAAATCGCGACGGCGCTTCGGGAACAGATGCGCCGCGTCATGAAGATCGCCGAACAGGCAGCGGTTAAGGAGGTGAAGCAAGAGCTGGCAGGTGTCGCCTCGGTGTTGGCTCAGCTCGCCGACGCGCAGGAACGAAAGGGCTAGGACGATGGCGGGGCAGGCCCATGACCCGCGTCCCGCCGCACCGTGCCGACACGATCCCGTCGGGGATATCGGCCGCCGAAGGCCGCGATCCCCGACACAACCACAGAATGATCTTCGCGCGACCCCGTTCAGGCGCAGCGTTCAGTTCCCCGATGCGTCGGCGCGAAGCGGATGCCGGCTCTGGTAATGCTGCCACCACGCTTCGAGCCCGGCCTGGTCGAACGATTCGGGATCGGGCTCCGCGCAGCAGAATTTGTCCGCCGCCTCGACGATGCGAACCCGCGCGACCGACGGTGCCACGCGCGCCGAGCTTTGCCCATTGCTTGCCTCGGCAACGACTTGCGGGAGGGCGATCTCCTCCGCGGCCGGCGCAGCGATGCCAATACCCGCCGCGAGAACCGCAGCGATCACGGAGATGAGGGAGACCCGGTTGAACCACAGCTCGACACGCATTCTTTCCTCCTCGGCCTAGATTTGCTGAAGGTCACCATACCCGTCCTCGGCCGGACGAAGCGTGACGCAGGTCACATCGAGACCAAGTGTGACCGGCGTCACATCGGACGATCTCGTCGCTCCCGCGCGCTCCACACTGGGGATACCGACCTCCCGATCGCGATAGGCTCGGGCGGTGGAGGGGCAAAAGCGCGGGGCGGCCGCCCTCCGCCTTTGACATCCACCTTGCGGCGCTGATCGCCGAACGCGGGCCGGACGCGCCTTACGTCCAGCGTCAGGATCGTGCCGCGCGCATAACTGGGGTGGGAGTGGACCAGCGTGACCAGGCCGCACATGGATTTCAGCGGGCCTATGCCGACTTAGATCTCAATTTCTCACGCCCGTTTACGCGGGTGGACGGCCGCTTCCAACGCTTGTTGATAGGGCATGCCTGGCTTGGCCGCCGATGCTTTCACAGTCTTCAGCGGCGGTGCTTTCTTGCTCTCGTTCCGTCGCACCCCGCAGGCCGCAAGGGAGAGACCGACGAGCCCGCGACGCAGGCGCCTGGTCACCATCCCCGTTCTCAATGCGGCTTGGCTTTGAATTCGCGCGCGGCATTTCGATCCGCCGCCATCACAATCGGCAGTGCAGCGCCGACCTGCAACTTGCGGTCGAGGAACCCTATCGATGACCCTTCAAGCGGCGGTCGCGAGATGGCCGAGGAACCACTCCCGCGCCAGCTTCACCACGCTTTCGAGAGTACCCGGCTCCTCGAAAAGGTGAGTGGCCCCGGGAACGGTCTCCAGCCTTGCCTCGCAACGCAGCCGGCCAAGCGCCGAGCGATTGAGCGCAAGCACGTCAATGTCAGCGCCGCCCACGATCAACAGGGTTGGGGCGCGAACATCGACCAGCGCCGCACCGGCGAGATCAGGGCGGCCGCCCCGCGAGACGACCGCTGCTATGTCGCCGCCTTTCCGTGCGGCCGCGACCAGAGCGGCGGCGGCGCCGGTGCTGGCGCCGAAGTAACCGATGGGCAGCGAGCGAATGCGGTCGAACTGTCGCGCCCATTCCGTCGCGGCGACAAGCCGGTCCGCCAACAGCGGGATGTCGAAGACATTGGCACGATCGGCCGCCTCGGATTCGGTCAAGAGATCGAAAAGAAGGGTCGCGAGGCCTGCCTGACGCAACGCCACGGCCACATAGGTGTTGCGCGGGCTGAACCGGCTGCTCCCGCTGCCATGGGCGAAGATCACGACCCCTTTCGGGCGCACGCCCGGCAGGCCGAGCGTGCCTTCGAGGCCAAGCGGCGATATGACGACGGCCTGTTCCCGATCGTGTTGTGCGGCCATGAACGCCTCCTCTATCGCGGC
The DNA here is from genome assembly GCA_030037055.1 of Alphaproteobacteria bacterium. GTDB lineage: Bacteria > Pseudomonadota > Alphaproteobacteria > ATCC43930 > CGMCC-115725 > DAHUYF01. The sequence continues at coordinate 7,882 of JASHRZ010000407.1, read as the reverse complement.
TCATTGCACAGCGACGCGCAGTTGGCATGCCCATGCGTCGCCGCCTGGCGCTGCCGTTCGACAAGAATGGGACGGGCCGGCCCCTGCGCATTGATCGACATCAAAGAGCGGCCGGCATGATCGAGGGCGGCGCGACTGATCATCGAGGCTCGTGGCGTTCCCTTGGCGTGAGCAAGTCCCTGCGCTCGAGAGGGATCGACACGGCCGGATGCTTGGAATTTGGAAGGCGGCGAGACTGGGCGGCAGAAGCCTCATCGGCGCCTCCTTGACCCAGATCAACGACGCCGTCGCGGCCATCGCCCATCATTTGCGGTCTGCCCGTCCCGCGCCTCGCGAAATTGGAGGAGGGATGGGCGAGGATCCTGCGGCCGGCCATGGACAGAAAGACGCAGATAAACATCTGGTATGTCATCGGCGCTCTTCTGGTGCTGGTGGCCATCCAGAATTGGTGGATCGAACGGCGCCAGGTCGAGACGATCCCCTATAGCGAGTTCGAGACCCTCGTCGATGCCGGCAAGGTGCGCGACGTCCAGGTTACCGAGAAACACATCACCGGCACCTTGACGCAACCTCTGCCCGATGGAAGCAGCCGTTTCATCACCACGCGCGTTGAGCCGGACCTCGCCGATCGCCTCGCCAAGCATGGCGTAAGCGTCACGGGCACGGTGGAGAACACCTTCCTTCAGACCGTCCTGTCCTGGCTTCTCCCCATTCTGTTCTTCTATGGGCTGTGGGCCTTCTTGTTCCGGCGCATCGCCGAGAGACAGGGAATGGGCGGCCTGATGTCCATCGGCAAGAGCAAAGCCAAAGTCTACATGGAGAAGAACGTCAAGGTCACCTTCGACGACGTGGCCGGCGTGGACGAGGCCAAGGAAGAACTGAAGGAAGTCGTGAGCTTCATGAAGAATCAAGACGCCTACGGCCGTCTCGGCGCGCGCATCCCCAAGGGTGTGCTGCTCGTGGGACCGGCGGGCACCGGCAAGACGCTCCTCGCGCGGGCGGTGGCGGGCGAGGCGGGCGTGCCGTTCTTCTCGATCAGCGGCTCGGATTTCGTCGAAATGTTTGTCGGCGTCGGCGCGGCGCGAGTGCGCGACCTTTTCGATCAGGCGCGCAAGGCCAAGCCCTGTATCATCTTCATCGACGAGCTTGACGCCATGGGGCGGGCACGCGGGATCGGCCCGTTTGGCGGCGGCCATGACGAGAAGGAGCACACGCTCAATCAGCTGCTTGTCGAGCTCGACGGCTTCGACCCGCGCGAGGGCGTCGTGCTGATCGCCGCCACGAACCGGCCCGAAATCCTCGACCCGGCGTTGCTGCGTGCCGGGCGGCTTGACCGGCAGATATTGGTCGACCGTCCCGACCGGGCGGCCCGCGCGGCCATCCTCCGGGTGCACGCGAAGAAGGTGCGACTGAGCGAGGAAAGCGATCTCGACAGCGTCGCCGCCCTGACCCCCGGTTTCACGGGCGCCGATCTCGCCAACCTCGTGAACGAGGCGGCGCTGCGGGCGACGCGGCGCGGCGCTCTGTGCGTCACGGTCGGCGACTTCACCTGGGCGATCGAGCGGATCGTGGCCGGGCTAGAGAAGAAGAGCCGGCTGCTCAATCCGCATGAGCGCCGCGTCGTCGCCTATCACGAGATGGGCCACGCGATCGTCGCAACCGCGCTGCCGGGCATGGACCCCGTGCAGAAGGTCTCGATCATCCCGCGCGGCGTGGGCGCTCTCGGCTACACGCTGCAACGCCCGACCGAGGACCGCTTCCTCATCTCGCGCGGCCAGCTCCTGGACAAGATGGCCGTCCTGCTGGGCGGACGGGCGGCGGAAAGTCTGGTCTTCGACGAGATTTCCACGGGCGCGGCCGACGACCTCAACAAAGTCACCGACATTGCCCGCAACATGGTGACCCGCTTCGGCATGCACGAAAAGCTCGGCCAGGTCACCTATGAGACGCCGCGCCGGACTTTCCTTGCGGAGAATGCCTTCGCTCATTACGCCGATCGCGAGTTCAGCGAGGACACCGCGCGCGAGATCGACTGCGCGGTGCGCGAGTTGGTCGCGACCGCCTTCGAGAAGGCCCTCTCCGTCCTCCGCAAGCACCGCAAGCAGCTCGACGAGGGCGCAGGACTTTTGCTCGAAAGAGAGACGCTCGCGCGCGAAGAGCTGCCGCCGCTGGAAGAGCTTCGGCCCGCGGCCGTGGCAGCATCCGTCGCGGGAATGGGAGTCTGAACCGCGCCGGACGCGCGCGGCATCGCGCGTCCGCCGGCAATGCGAGGGGTCGAAGAGAGAGGTTTGATCGATGCGATTTCGGCCCGTTTCACGCCGTCCGTCGCGAAGGGGTCGATGCGAGCTTCTGTGCACAAGCGGATCCGCTGACAGGGTGTGAGGCCCCCGAAACCGCTCTGACGTGCGAGCATGGCTGGAGGTGCCAATGGATGTCTTCATTCCGTCGGGTTATGTGACGCTGGAGCAGGCGGTCGATGAAATCGGTCGGCACCTGATGCCGGGGGAATGGCAGGGGCAGGAGACCATTCTGCTGAAGCGCCCCGACCGCGCCGCCGAAGAAGTGGCTGCTGTCGGCATCCCGCCATCCGCCACGCGCACGGCTATGGGACGGCTCAATTGGGCCGTCAACTATCTTCTTTCCGCGCTCTTCACCGGCGACGTGAAGGCGGTCGTTGCGCGCGAGGAAGGGGGAATCCGCGATTTCGCGTCATCGCTTTGGACAAAGCCGGGCATGCGCGCGGTTTTTCGCTCGGGAGAGCTTCCGGTCGAGTTTCGCGTCGCCGTCGAAGGCCACAAGGCGGAAACCGGCAGGCGCTGGGTTCTGCTGCTCGAATCGGACCTTCGGCGCCTGCATCGCAGACTCGCCACGACCCGCGGGCGACCCGACGTGGAGGCGCAGTTCCGCACCTGGCTGACGGGAAAAATCGATGCGTTCGAGGGCGCAGAACCGCCGCGCAAGAAGCGATTCTGGGTCGAGGCTCAGGGCGTCTTCGGGTCGGAACTCCCGTACCGATCGTTCGAGCGGATCTGGACGGCAACGGTGCCCGCGACATGGCGGCAACCGAGAGGAGCGGGTCCCGCCAAGCGGCCCGGATAAGCTGCTCCGCGGCGCGAGCGTGCCGCCGGCGCTCCGGGCTTGCACGCCGGATGGCGCGCGCTCAGCTCGCGGCACTCGGCTCCTCGGCCCCAGCCTTCCGGCCTCGCTCGTAGATCGATCGTACGGTCTCGATCGTATCGGCGTCGTCCGCTTGCTTGTCCGGCCGGTAGCGCTTGATGCGCGCGAAACGCAGGGCGAGACCGCCGGGGTATTGCGGACTCGCCTGGATGTCGTTGAACGCCACCTCGGCCACGAGCGCCGGTGTGACGTAAACCGTATAGGCATCACGGCGAATGGCGAGCTTTTGCAGCGCCTCGGTTTGCCAGGCCAGCATCGCGTCGGTCATGCCCTTGAAGGTCTTGCCCAGCATGACAAAGCCTCCGGTCGCCGGATCGCGCGCGCCCAGATGCAGGTTGCTGAGCCAGCCGCGGCGCCGCCCATGGCCCCATTCCGCGGCAAGCACGACCAGATCGAGCATCACCGCGGGCTTGATCTTGAGCCATGAGCGGCCGCGTGCGCCGGCCTCGTAGGGCGCGCGCAGGTCCTTTGCCATCACGCCTTCGTGGCCGCGGGCAAGCGCCTGCCTGAGAAACGCTTCGGCTGCGGCAGGCTCGTCGGTCACGCTGCGTCGGATCAGGAGGTCCTGGGGCAGCGCTTCGCCCAGCGCCGCGAAGCGCTCCTGCGCCGGGCGGTCGAGAATGGCCTCATCATCGAGATACAAGCAGTCGAAGAACACCGGGCGCAGCGGAATGCTTTCGCGCAGCCTTTCGACCTCGAGCTTTCGGCCGAAGCGACGCATGGTGACCTGGAACGGCTGCGGCATGCCGTCGCCACGAAAGGCGAGCGCCTCGCCGTCCAGAATGAGCGTGCGGACCGCGAGGTCGCGCACCGCTTCGAGGATCTCGGGGACGCCAGCGCTCACATCGTTGAGCTGGCGCGTGAAGACGCGCACGTCGTGCCCCAGCTTATGGACCTGGATGCGCGCCCCGTCGAGCTTGTCCTCGAAAGCGGCCCGGCCGAGCTGCGCCAACGCATCCGCGGTGTCCTCTGCGGTTTGCGCGAGCATGGGCTTGAGCGGACGAAACAGCTCGATGCCGAGATCCGCCAGCCCCGACCGGCCGCCGCTGAGCGCCACGCAGGCCACGGCACCGAGATCTCCACGCACCATGAGCGCGCGCCGGACGTCGTCCAGGGGAAGCCTGGCGGCCTGCGCCACGGCCTCAACCATCAGCCCCTCAAGCGCACCCTGACGAAGCTCGCCCAGCACCACGCGCAGCAGGAAATCCTGCTCTTCGCCCGTGGCGCGGGCCAGCAACTCGCCCAGCAAGCGCGCTCGATCGGTCGCCGCGCCGGCGCCGCTCGTGCGCGCGATACGCTCGAGCGCCGTATCGACCTCGGCGAGCGTCAGCACCGGTGCCACCGCCCTTTGCCGCGGGGCGGCAGCACTCACGCTCGCCGGTCCGAGGCCGAGGCGGCCCTGCCGGGGTTCGCCCGACAGAAGCGCAACCGCCGCGGCAACCAGATCGGGCTCGGTGCGTTCCAGGCAGGCGGCGAGGTGCCGCACCTTGTCCCGACGACTGCTCGTCTCGCGCACGCGCCGGGAGGTTTCAACGATATCCTGGAGGCGGATGCGGTCGATTTGGTCTTTTCGTCGTCGGTGGTCGGGCAAGACGGCCGTCATCCGGTCGACAGCGTCGCCCGCGCGTCGTCGCGGAAAGCCTTTGCCTTTTCTCGGTCCCTGAAGACGCCGACCGAGTAGGCGGTGCTCGGCCGGTCGTTCGAGGCGTCCTTGCCGCCATGCTTTTCGACCAGGTCATGCAACTTGCGCCGCTCTTCCGCCGTGGACGCCGTTTGTCCTTTTCCTCGCACGCGGATCATGGCTCGATAGAAGGTCATGGCTCGCCTCCTCAATGACCGGCGGTGGACGCCGCCGGGCGCATGGCTTCGACATGATGACATTGATCCGCGGCCGGGTCACCGCGGCATTGACCCGAAGCAAGAGCGCGACGGTCAGCCGGCATGTCTTGTCACGCGATCCTCGTCCCGACCTCGAGTATCGTTGATCCATGTCAAGGCATAATCGGTAAAACACGCTCCCATGGCTGGGTTGAAAGGAGGCGCAGATGAAGGTGCGCGAAGCGATGTCGCCGGACGTGGAGACCGTGCGCCCAAGCCAATCGGTCGAGGAAGTCGCCCAGCTGATGGCGAAGGAAGGGATCGGCTATTTCCCGGTATGCAATCGCGGTCTGCTGGTGGGCATCATTACGGATCGCGATATCACCTGCCGCGTCGTGGCCGACCGGCGTCGCGCGGAAATGACCAAGGTGGCCGACGTCATGTCGAAGGACGTCGCCTCTTGCTTCGCGGACGACAGTCTCACAACGGCGATCCACCTCATGGAGCAGAACCGGATTCGACGCATCCCCGTTCTGGACCAGGACGAGCGCCTCGTCGGCGTGTTGTCGCTGACCGACATCGCTCGCCAAGCGCCGCATCGGCTCACGGTGGACATCCTGGAGGCGGTATCTCGCGAGGCGCCGCTCAGCGTCACCATCAAACCGGCGGGACCGCTCGGAGTGACAACAGATGCGCACCGGTCTGGACGACCGCCCGGGTCACGTCGCACCATGACATAGCGCAATGCGGGCACCGGCACGCCTTACCGTGCGGACAGCCGGCAGAGATCCAACGGTCGGCCGCCCGGGCATCGCCCTTCGCCGGCGCGGGCCCGAGGCCGCCGCTGGCAGAAAGGGAGAGCGAGAATGGCTGACAGTGGCGTCCAGGATAACGACCAGGCGACCCCAACCCTCGAGCACGAGCCACGGGCGACAAGCGAGAAGGGCGCCGTCGAGAGCGGCAATGTCACCCCCGCCCCCGTCATGCCAGAGGTGTCGGGCGGCGAGCAGGGTGCCATCCGCAGCGCCTTCCTTGCTCGGGTCGCGGCGCAAGCGGCGGCACCGGCAGGCACTTCCCTGAGTGCAGAGGCTGCTGCCGAAGGCCTCGCGCTGCGCCGCGCGTATCTGGCGCATCTCTCCGAGGGCATGGCGGAAGCGGCGGGTGACCGAGAGCTGCCGGGCGGGGACGTGCTGCGCAGCACATATGTCACGCATGCCGTTGGTGGGCGCGGCCCGCAGGCGGGCCCTGGCGGCCGGGCCAAGCGGTCTGCGCGGGTCGGCCGAAAGGAGACCGCGCTCTCGCGCGAGCGCAAATCGGCGACGAGAAAGCCGAAGAAGGGCGCCTCCGCGCGTCAACGGCGCAAAGCGGCCCGCGCGCCAGCTCGGGGACGGAGCTAAACGCTCGACGAGGAAGACGCCGACGGCATCGAACGACGCCGTGCGATCTCTGCGCTGCGGCACGCGCCGGGGGCCTCGACGATCGCCCTTCGACCCGGCCGCGGCGGAGGATCAGGCATCGATTTTGTTCTCCTCATGTTCGAGCCTGCGCAGCTTGGCGACCGGCAGCAGGAAGAACTTGGCGTAGTCGTAGACGGTGGTGTCGTCCTGGTCCCAGCAGACATATCCGCGGCAATCCTTGGGGCGTGCCTCATACACCGTGCAGGCACGATCGGCGGAAAGGAACTGACAGGTGTCGTGGGCCGATTTGATGCGTTTCCTGCCGCTCCGGGTCACCTCGACAATGTGCTTCTCCTCGAATTGCGCCACGCCGAGATCGAGATGCCGAGCGAGGCGTCGGATGTCATGGCGGCTGACTTCGACATAGCCCGCCATCTTGCAGCAGAGGCTCGGACATCTGAGACAGTTGAGAGGCTTTTGCGCTGTCACGCGAGCCCCCGGTTCAAGCGATTGGGGCGTCCGCCTTCACAATCGCTCGGGTCGGCCTTCCATGAGACGGCTTGTCGCGCGCTAGGGCGGGACACGCTCGCTTTCCGCATGACGGCCGAATGCTCCTCCGCATCGGGCTCGCTCTGACTTGATGGACGCACTCTCACGACCCGCTGAAGGATTAGGTTATTCGGCACCGCGAGAATGGCGCCGTCGTCCTCGCGGAGCAGCGTGAGCATCAGGTTGCGGTCCACGGCGCGTCCCTTCAGCCCCTCCGGCAGGATCTCGATACGCTCGCCGAGCCGGTAAGGCTTCCAGATGGCGATGAAGAGCGCCGCGCTAATGTTGCCCGCAGGCGCCCAGATCGCCAGCAAGCCCACGCCGAGAGCCGCCGCCATGCCGGCGAGCGCGGCCCAAAGCCCCGCGAGGCTCAGGCCCCAATAGCCGAGCAGAATGGTGAGCGTAACGGCCCAGATCAACACGCGTCCGATCCGATCGAGCGCGAGCTCGGTCTCGAGCGACACAGGAAATTGGCGGCGAAGCTGCCGAAACACCCGCCGCATCAGCCGGACAAGCAGGCGTGCGATGCCGCCGCCGATGAGCAAAATCATCAATGAGACCGCAAACTGCTCCGGCGCAACGCCGAAGTCGCGAAAGCGTGTGATCAAGTCCTGCAGCATGCGGCCTCCCGGCGATCGGCGCGTGATCGCGTAAACAATGCGGAACGGCGCCGGGACCTTCCATGACCCAGATCAATCGTGGGCAACGCAAGGCCTCGCCAGGCGCCGCCTCGGGTCGCTCGCGCCTAACTCGTGGACGGGAAGCATCCGAGCCAACTGAGACTTCTGCACGGGGAGCATTCGCGACGCCAGCGTGCGATATGATGGGGCAGGGGGAGCCATGTGCTTGCGCCGCCGAAGATTTCTTGGGCGATCCTTCGTGCCCCGGCGCGCAGGCGAAAGTGTCGGATTTCGACATTGTCTCGCCCTAGGCGGCAAAAT
>JASHRZ010000406.1 GCA_030037055.1 Alphaproteobacteria bacterium | reverse complement strand
TGGCGCTGGCGCGCGACAACCTGCAGCGCTTCGTGGCGCTGGCGCGCGGCATCGGCGTGCGCCGGCTCGACGTGCTGGCCACCGCCGCAGTGCGCGATGCCAGCGACGGGCGCGGCTTCGTCGCCGAGATCGAGCGGCGCCACCGGCTGAAGGTGAAGGTGCTCGCCGGCGCCGAGGAGGGAAGGCTCTCGGCCTATGGCGTGCTCGCCGGCATTCCCGAGGCGAGCGGTGTGGTCGGAGATCTCGGCGGCGGCAGCGTCGAGCTGGTGCCGGTGGCGGGCGGGCAGGTCGGGCCGGCCGCGACCCTGCCGATCGGGCCGCTGCGGCTCTCCGAGCATGCCGGCGACGACCGCAAGCTGCGCGACGTCATCGACAAGCATCTCGCGTCCGTGCCCTGGCTCGGCGCCAAGGTTGACGGCGGCGCCTTCTATGCCGTCGGCGGCGCCTGGCGCGCGCTGGCGCGCATCCATATGGAACAGACGCACTATCCGCTCCACATCATCCAGCACTACACTGTGCCGCGCGGCGACGCCGAGGATTTCCTCGACATCATCGCGCGCCAGTCGCGGAAATCGCTGGAGAAGATCACGACAGTGTCGAGGAAGCGCCTCGACGTGGTGCCGATCGCGGCGCGCGTGCTGCAGCGGCTGCTGCGCCGGATCGGGCCGAAGCATCTCGTCTTTTCCGCCTTCGGTTTGCGCGAAGGTCATGTCTTCAGCCTGCTGCACGGCCCCTCGCAGCGCGAGGATCCGCTGCTCGCGGCCTGCGCCGACATCGAACGGCTGAACCGTCGCTTCGGCGCCGATGGCGAAGAGGTTTTCGCCTGGACCGGCGCGCTCTTTGCCGGCGAGGGCGACATGCGCCGCCGGCTGCGCCACGCGGCGTCGCTGCTGGGCGATCTCGCCTGGCACGAGCATCCCGATTACCGCGCCGCGCAGGCATTGCGCAGCGTGCTCTACATGCCGGTGGCCGGCCTCGACCATCACGAGCGCGCCTGGCTCGCCGCAGCCGTGCATGCGCGCTATGGCGGCAACGAGAACGGCTTCGAAGTATTGCGTGCGTTGCTCGACGAGGACGCGCTCGAAACCGCGCGCGTCACCGGCCTGGCGCTCCGCCTCGCTTTTACGCTGTCGGGCGGCGTGCCGGGACTGCTGGCGCGCAGCAAGCTCGGCCTCGAAGGCAATACGCTGGTGCTGACGCTCGGTGCCGAGGCGGCGAAGCGGCACGGCGAGAGCGTGCAGCGGCGGCTCGACGGCCTCGGCCGCGCGCTGGGCAAGCGGACGGAGCTGCACCGGAGCTGATCGCCGGCGCGCCTACGTGAACCGCGGCATCACCTCTTCGCACAGCAGCCTCAGCGCGTTCATCACGCGCTCATGCGGGATGAGGCTGCCGGGGTTGAGCTCGGCCAGGATGCCGTCGAGGCCGAGTTCCTCGCGCAAGCCCCGCAGCCGGTCGGCCACCGCCCCGGGCGTGCCGACGACGACCTTGTCGGCGAGCGCCTCTTCGTAGGTGACCGTCCGCAGGTGCTGCGCGCGCTGGGCGCGCTGCTCGATCGGCCGCGCACCGGGCAGGCCGGCGCTGTCGCCGAGCAGCGCGCCGGTATGGCGCAAGAGCCGCATGATGCTCTCCTCGGGCTCGTCGCGCGCGCGCTGGGTGGTCTCCGCCACATAGACCGGCACGCGCAGATAGACCCGGCTTTCGCCGGGATGGCCCGCCGCGCGATAGGCGGCGCGATAGTTTGCGACGTGCGGCGCCAGCTCCGAGAGGGTGCCGAGCCGGGCTGCGACGAAGGCGGCATGGCCGAGTGCGCCGATCGCCGGGTAGGTGTCGGAGCTGGTGGCGGCGATGCGAATTTCCGGATAGGGCTTCTGATAGGGCTTGGGCACCAGCGTGAGCTTGTCGAAATGGTGGAAGCGGCCCTGATAGGAGAAGCTCGGCTCCGTCCAAGCCAGCTTCAGGATCTCGAGGATCTCGGCGAAGCGCTCGCGGCTTTCGGCGTAAGGCACGCCATAGGCCTCATAGGTGCGCGGAAAGCCGCTGCGACCGACGCCGAAGATGAGCCGGCCCCGGCTCAGCTGATCCACCGTCGCGACTTCCTCGGCCAGGCGCAGCGGATGGCACAGCGGCAGCACCTGGACGGCGGTGCCGATCTTGATCCGGCTGGTGCGCGCGGCGACGGCGGCGGCGAGGACGAGCGGCGCCGACAGCACCGAGCGATGCGGCGCGAGATGGAGCTCGGCGAGCCACATCGCGTCGAGCCCCCAGCGCTCCGCCGCGTCGACTTGCGCGAAGGAGTGTTGGAACGCCTCCGCCTCGCTTTCCCCCGGCGACCACTGAAACTCGTGGAACATGCCGAATTCCATCGGTCTTCCCCGATTGCCGCGCGATCCCGCGCCGCTGTTCCCCGTACCTAGACGGCCGCCGGCGGTCTCGGCGCGAGATGCGCCAGGCCCGGCTGCCCGCCATGGAGGCTCCGCTCCGGCGGATGGGAACGCGTCGTGAACAGGCCGATCTCCATGGCTTCCTCCCGATGTGGCGATTTTATTGTTTTTCCGGCGTCCCTTGACCGAGCCGGGAAAAGCCTAAGCCTGCGGACGCGGCCCCGCAACGCAGGAATGCCGGCGGGAGGGGCCGGGACGGCTGCCTATTGCGCCGCTTCGCTGGCGGCGCCGGGCCGCACCAGCTTGATCCGCTTGCCGGCCGCGGTCAGCGCCAGCCGCCCGTGCTTGAGGTCGAGCGCGTCCTTGCCGAACAGCTCGGCGCGCCAGCCCTGCAGCGCGCGCACTGGCGCCGCGTCGTCGGCGGCGATCATCTCGAGATCCTCGGTGTCCGCGACCAGCTTTTGCGCCACGTCGTTCTCCTCGCAGCGCAGCTTCAGCAGCACGCGCAGCAGGTCGACCAGCGGCCCGATCCCGGGCGGCGGCTCGCGGCGCGGCGGCGGCAGCGGGTAGTCGCTTTCGGGCATGGCCAGCACGCGCTTGACCGCCGCCAGGACCTCGCCGCCGAGCTTGCCCTCGGCGAAGTTCTTGCCGAGGCCGCGGGTGCGGGCGAGCTCGGCGGTGGTGGATGGCGCATGCGCTGCGATCTCCAGGATCGACTCGTCGCGCAGCAGCCGGTTGCGCGGCAGGTTGCGCTGCTGCGCTGCGATCTCGCGCCAGGCGGCGAGCTCGCGCACCAGCGCCAGCAGTTTGCGGTTGTTGCTCCGCAGCTTGAAGCGCCGCCAGGCTTCCTGCGGGTCCTGGCGGTAGGTGGCGGGATCCGTGAGCACGCCCATCTCCTCGGCGAGCCACTGGGTGCGGCCGCTCTTGGCCAAGCGTTGGGCGAGTTTCTCATAGACGGTGCGCAGCGGCACCACGTCGCTGAGCGCATAGCGCAGCTGGCGCTCGGTGAGAGGCCGGTGCGCCCAATCGGTGAAGCGCGAGGATTTGTCGATCTGCGCGCCGGCGAGCCGTCCCGCAAGGGTCTCGTAGCTCACGGCATCGCCGAAGCCGCACACCATGGCAGCGACCTGGGTGTCGAACAGCGGTGCCGGCACGGCTCCGGCTATGTTGACGAAAATCTCGATATCCTGCCGCGCGGCGTGGAAGACCTTAAGCAGCCGCTGGTCGCCCATCAGGGCGAGGAGCGGGGCGAGGTCGATGCCCGGAGCCAGCGGGTCGATGGCCGCGGCCTCTTCGGGCCCTGCGATCTGCACCAGGCAGAGCTGCGGCCAGTAGGTCTTGTCGCGCATGAACTCGGTGTCGACGGTGATGTAGTCGGCTCGGGCCTGGCGTTGGCAGAAGGCGGCGAGCGCATCGGAAGAATCGATCGGAGCCATAGCGTGCTATACACCGAAAGTTGCTCCGGTCAAACCGACCGGCGGAGAAGGCGACGGGTACTTCGCCCAGAGATGCGGCGTCCGGGTGGAAGCGCTTGACAAAGCCGCGCTTCCGTGTGCTTTTGCCCTCCCCGACCCCCGCGCGGATGAACGCCGATGCACGTCTATCGCACCCAAACCTGCGGCGAGCTACGCCGCGCCCATGCCGGCCGAGTCGTGCGGCTGTCGGGCTGGGTGCATCGCAAGCGCGATCACGGCTCGCTCCTGTTCATCGACCTGCGCGACCATTACGGGCTGACGCAATGCGTCATCGACCGCTCGAGCCCGCTCTTTGCGCTCGCCGATGGCCAGCGCCTTGAAAACGTCATCACCATCACCGGCGCGGTGGTCGAGCGCGCGCCCGAGACTGTCAACCCCAAGCTGCCCACGGGCGAGGTCGAGCTGCAGATTTCCGAGCTTGCGGTTCAGGCCGAAGCCGAGCCGCTGCCGCTGCCGGTCAACACCGAGGCCGACTATCCCGAGGAGATGCGGCTCAAATACCGCTTCCTCGACCTCAGGCGCGACGGCATCCATGCGAACATCGTGCTGCGCTCCAGGGTCATCGCCTCGATCCGCCGGCGCATGATCGAGCAGGGTTTCATGGAATTCCAGACGCCGATCCTGACGGCGAGCTCGCCCGAAGGAGCGCGCGACTATCTCGTGCCCAGCCGGCTCCATCCCGGCAAGTTCTATGCCCTGCCGCAGGCGCCGCAGCAATTCAA
>JASHRZ010000405.1 GCA_030037055.1 Alphaproteobacteria bacterium | reverse complement strand
ATCGCGTGAAAAAGGGCATGCAGCCGGTCATTCTCCGTGCGAATGCCGGCGCGACGATGATAGTATTCGACCCGGAGGATGCGCTCCTGCTCGTCCAGCTTGAGCCATTCGCTTGGATCGGGTGCTGCGGCCGGATCATATCCTTCGAACAAGCCGTCCTCCTCGGCGAGTGCCAGATCCTCCTCCTCGTCTTGCTCTGCGACCTCGGAGAAATCGAATCCATCCTCGCCCACCGAGCGGCGCCACTGCTCGAGCCGCTGCCTCACCTGCGCGGGGGTTTCGCTCGGCCTGCCATCGCAGCCGAATTCGAAGCGAACGTCGCAGGCATCCGCCGAGATGTCCCCGAACAGCAGCTCCGCCGCCTGATACTCGCGCGGCGGCTCGAAGCCGAGCGATCGCGCATAGGCGACGAGATCGCGCAGCAGCTTGCGTGCATAGGCGGGTTCAACGGCCATCATGGGCGAGTCGGTCGTCGCCGCTGCAACGATTTCCTCGAGGTCCGACGCTTCGACCTGGCTGAAGACGACGTCCTTCACGCCGAGACAGAAGACGTCGAGGAGGAAAGTCGCCATGGTCAGCCCGGTGGACGGCGTCCCGCGAGCCAGGAGGAACGTTCCAATGCCGGACTCGAACAAGCGATCCTGCAGGAGGCAGCGATAGAGAGGGGCCCGCGCCAGGCGCTGCACGCGACTCGCAAGAGAACCTCCGGTCTCGGCGGAGGCGTCCTTGCGCCGCTGGGCGAGCAGTTTCTTCCGCCGCGCGGCTTTGGCTTTCCGTCGGCGCACGATCGATGACGACACGGGCGCTCCTTTGGAAGAAGTGCCGTTCAAATTATTCCAAGCGCGACCCTTGGTCCAGATTGTCGGCGGGGCATACCACGCCCGCCAGCGACGCGGAGGACTTCGCCGCCGTGCCCGGCGCACGGGCACCGCCGCAAGCCCCGCCTCGCCCCGGCCCTCTCCAACCCAAGGGGGAGAGGAAGCCGTGGTGCGAGCCGCGCCGGCTGCCTCGGCAGCGGCCTTGTGCTATGACCCGCCCCCATGCTCACCTTTTCCGAACTCACCTACCGCGTTGCCGCACGGACGCTGCTGGAGGGGGCGTCGGCGCAGATCAATGCCGGCTGGAAGGTCGGGCTCATCGGCCGGAACGGTGTCGGCAAGTCGACCCTGCTCGATCTTATCCGCGGCAAACTTGAGTCCGATGGCGGCGAGATCGTGCTCCAGAAAGGCGTGCGCGTCGGCTTCCTGGCACAGGAGGCGCCGGGCGGCGCGATGACGCCGCTCGAAACCGTGCTCGCCGCCGATGAGGAACGGACCCGCCTCCTCGCCGCGGTGGAAGCCGGGGAGGAAGGCGCGCGCGCCGCCGAGATTCACGAGCGGCTGCGCGCCATCCAAGCGCATGCGGCGCCGGCGCGGGCCGCCGCCATTCTCGCGGGGCTCGGCTTCGCTCGCGACGATCAGCAGCGTCCGCTTTCGTCCTTCTCAGGCGGCTGGCGCATGCGCGCGGCGCTGGCGGCGGCGCTCTTCGCCGAGCCCGACCTCCTGCTGCTGGACGAGCCCACCAACCATCTCGATCTCGAGGCGGCGCTCTGGCTCGGCGAGTTTCTGAAGCGCTACCCTCGCACGCTGATTTTGGTGAGCCATGACCGGCAGCTCATCGACGACGTCGCCGATCACGTCCTGCATCTCGCCGAGCGGCGCCTCACGCTCTACAGCGGCGGCTACGAGACCTTCCTGCGCACGCGCCGCGAGAGCATGGCGCGCCGACAGGCGCTGGCTGAGCGCCAGGAGGCGGAGCGGCGGCATCTTCAGGCCTTTGTCGACCGCTTCCGCGCCAAGGCGAGCAAGGCGCGTCAGGCGCAGAGCCGCGTCAAGATGCTGGCGCGGCTCGAGCCGGTGACGCTGGCCGAGGCCGAGCCGCCGGCGCGCTTCGAATTTCCCGAGCCCTGCGCTTTGGCACCGCCGCTGCTGACCCTCGACGGCGTCGCAGTCGGCTACGCGCCGGGAAAGCCGGTGCTGCGCCGCCTCGATCTCAGGCTCGATCCCGACGACCGCATCGCGCTGCTTGGTGCCAACGGCAACGGCAAATCGACGCTGGCGCGGCTGCTCGCCGGCCAGCTCGAGCCGATGGCGGGCGAGCTGCGCCGCGCGCCGCGCCTCAGCTGCGGCTATTTCGCGCAGCATCGGATCGAGGAGCTCGATCCCGAGGCCAGCGCCTTCGATCATCTCGCGCGGCGGTTGCCCAAGGCGAGCGCAGAGCAACTGCGCGCCAGGCTCGGGCGCTTCGGCTTCGGCGAGGATCTTGTCTTCGTGCGGACAAGTGAGCTCTCCGGCGGCGAGAAGGCGCGGCTCAATTTTGCCCTCATCAGCCACGAGGCGCCGGCACTGCTCATCCTCGACGAGCCCACCAACCATCTTGACATCGAGGCGCGCGAGGCACTGGTGACGGCCCTCGGCAATTTCCCCGGCGCGGTCATCATCATCAGCCATGACTGGCATCTGCTGTCGCTCATCGCCGACCGGCTCTGGCTCGTCGCCGACGGCACCGCCA
>JASHRZ010000404.1 GCA_030037055.1 Alphaproteobacteria bacterium | reverse complement strand
ACCCGCACGAACTGCCGCACCTTTTCGGCATCGAGACGGGCGCCCGGCTGCGGCTGTCCTCATCGAAGTTTCACGCCCGACTGCCGCTTGATGCACCGGGCGCGGAACGGTGACCAGCCCGGGCTTGGTCGGATGGGTGAAGGATGGGAGCCGGTGACCCGCTTGAGGCGCCATCCCATCTGCCTCGATGTCCCGGCTCTCCATGTGTGTATAAATACACACCTACATCGATTGGAGAATGCGAGTGGTATGTGCTGGCATACCATCCACTGATATCAGCAGGCGATCGGCAGCACCGGCAGACCGCCGGTCGCGTTCGTATCGGCGCCGGTAGACACGTGACAGCGAAACAGGGGTTCGACCCCGACATCGACTAGCGCTCCAACAAGTATTCGAACGGCGCGCAGCTAACGGGTACAAGTCGAGGGCGGAATCCCTTACCCAGCCGCAACGGCTGCGCCTCGCGGCCATGCGCGCGACGGTTTGACGCGCTGCGCCGACTCTCGCTGCGCCTCGCGACGGTGGTGCTGGTTCCCGGTGGACCGAGGAGGGCGCGGGTCCTTGACGACCTCCGCAGCGAGGAGGCCTTTAGCATCGATTATCGTCAACGAGCGGCGGGTGAGCCTCTCGATATCGCGAAGAGAAGCGCGTTCCGCTGGGTCACAGAACGAGATCGCGGCGCCCGCAGCGCCCGCGCGCGCCGTGCGCCCGATGCGGTGCACATAGGTTTCTGGCACGTTGGGCAGGTCGTAGTTGATGACATGCGTGATACCATCGATATCGATACCGCGCGCCGCGATGTCGGTTGCCACCAACACACGGAGCTTGCCGTCACGAAAATCAGTGATGGCGCGCTGTCGGGCGCTTTGCGACTTGTTGCCGTGGATGGCACCGGCGCGAATGCCGGTACGGAGTAGCTGCTCGGCGATGCGGTTCGCGCCGTTCTTGGTGCGCGTGAACACGAGAGCGCGGGCGATGGCGCGGTCCCGTAGAAGGGTCGAAAGAAGCCGCCGTTTGTTGGGGGCGTCGACGGAGAAGACACGCTGATCGATCCGCTCGGCGGTCGCCGCGTTCGGCGTCACTTCGACCCGGACCGGATCGCGGAGAATGTCATCGCACAGCTTCGCGACGGCTGGCGGCATGGTCGCGGAGAAGCACAGCGACTGTCGCGTCCTCGGGAGCGCTCGAATGATGCGCTTGATCGGTTGGATGAACCCGATGTCGAGCATCCGATCGGCCTCGTCGAGTACGACGACCGAGATGCCGTCGAGGCGCAGATGGCCTTGCTCCAGCAAATCGAGAAGCCGTCCGGGTGTCGCGACAACGATGTCGACGCCGGCCGCGAGCGCCGCGACTTGCGGCCGCTGCCCGACGCCGCCGAGAATGACAGCGTGGCGCAACGGCAGGAAGCGACCGTAAATTCTGAAGCTCTCGCCGATCTGGATCGCGAGCTCCCGTGTGGGCGCCAGCACGAGCGCTCGGACGGAACCGCGCGGAGTCGTAGATGCGGCAAGGCGCTGTAGAATGGGCAAAGCAAACGCCGCGGTCTTTCCGGTGCCGGTCTGAGCGATGCCGAGAAGATCCCGTCCAGCAAGTAGCGGCGGAATCGCCTGCGCCTGGATCGGGGTCGGCTGTCGGTAGTTCTCAAGAGAGAGTGCGCGCCGGATCGGCTCGATCAGCGCGAGATCGGTAAATGAAGAAATCATGGAGATGGTGTCTACCTTGAAGGGCCGATCCTGCGGGATCGGCGAAGATGGAAACGAGAAATGGGCATGAGCGCCGCCGATTTCGGGCGAGCTGAACCCGTTCGACCCGGATGCCCGGTCCGGGCCGTGATCGAGGCGCAAGGCAGCGGCTGTGCCGAGATGTCCGGCGACCGCGCGACCCTGGTCACGTCGATCACGCGCTTGTCGCAGCGCTAAGCCGCGCGGCCTGGCGGAAGCTCACAAGCTTCTGCGTCGCCTCGTCCCAAAGCGCCAACCTGACCGTCTTGAAGCTTCCTCCGAGCGTTAGGCGCTTCGCACGCTGCAGCGCCGGATTTTCCTCGAAGCACGCGCGCAGCCGGTAATTTGGCACTTTGCTAGCGAGGTGGTGGATGTGGTGGAAGCCGATCGATGCGGTGAGCCAATTGAGCGCCCGCGGCAGGTCGTAGAACGAGCTTCCTTCCAGCGCAGCTGCCGTGAAATCCCAGTCGCCGGCGGGCCGCCAGTATGTGTCCTCGAATTGGTGCTGGACATAGAAGAACCATATGGCGATGACGCTGGCGAGCAGCATCACTGCGCCCCAGCCAAGGATGAAAGCGGTAGGACCCACGAGAAACGCGAGCCCGATACCGAGCAGCGCTCCGGCGGCATCAGTCCCGAGAATGCTGACCCAGCCACGACGGTCACGCGCCGGCTTCGTCAGCGGCAACCGGTAACGGACGAGCATATAAAGCGGTCCGAGAACGAAGAGCACCAGCGGATTGCGGTACAGGCGGTAAGCAAGACGTCGCCAGGGCGGGCGCGCCCGGTACTCGGCGACTGTCAGCGTCGTCACGTCGCCGATGCCGCGACGCGCCAGGTTGCCGCAACTCGCATGGTGCATGGCGTGGTCGTGCCGCCACGCGGCATAGGGTATCGTCGTGACGATACCCAGAAGGCGACCGAGCAGATTATTTGCGCGGGCCGAGCGCAAGAAGGAGCCGTGCCCGCAATCATGCTGGATGATGAAGAGGCGCACGACGAAGAATGACGCCGGAAGCGCCGAGAAGAGCGCCGCCCAGAAGCCCTGCGCGAGACCCCAGAAGAGCGCGGCGGCGCTGACGAGCAGCAAAGAGACGGTGACAAGAAGCTGTCCGGCTGCGCGTACGGGGTCTGGCTCGGCATAAGGCGCGAGCATCTGCCGCCATGCCGGCGCCGGCGCGCGGGACGCGGGTGCACCCGTGCCGCCGCATGGAGCGGCCGGGACAGCATCGATCGTGGTCAAGCAGTGCCGACTTGGCCGGGAAAAGGGGCAGCCGGGACCGCCCCTTAGCCTCAAGCTGATTTGAGGTTGACCGCCGACATCTTTCCCTGCCGGCCGCGCTCGAGGTCGAAGGAGACCTTTTGGCCCTCATGTAGATTGCCGAGGCCCGCACGCTCGACCGCGGAAATATGAACGAACACATCCTTGGAGCCGTCTTCCGGCTGGATGAATCCGTAGCCCTTCATCGAATTGAACCATTTCACTGTACCGATGGACATCAGTCCCTCCATGGCATAATGCCGCGAGGCCGATGCCGCGCGGGTCAAACATAGAAATTGGATGGGACCGAAGCTCGGTAGAGTGGAACGACAGGCCGACCCAAGGTCGATTGACGGCGACTATATAAGCTAGGCCGCATTAAATTTCAATGAGCGCATTTGTTGCGGCAACGCCGTCACCCCGCCTCCTCACCGTGTTCGAGCGCGAGCGCCGTCGCCTCACAGGCCGGTGCGCGAAGGAAAAGAGAGACGGGTCTGAGGGCTTATGGCGGCCATTTTGGGGCCCCTCCGCCAGCTCACCCCAAGTTTCGATCTCCTGCGAGTCCCTCTACGCAGTTGGTTCGGCCATGGTGAAATCTCTCGCGGAGCGACGGGCGGGCGAGGTCACGACACCTTAGGACACCGTGCCGAAACGCTCTGTGATCCCGGCTTCGTCCATGAATACCGCACCTTTGGCATTTCTGATTTGATAGACGACAAATCCGAGTTTGAATTAAGGAAGCGCTGCGCGCGGTCCACTGCCTCCGCTTCAGTTTTCTCGGCGGCCCGGTTCCACCGGTTCTCCCCCGGGCCGGCGATGCACGTCCCACCAGATTGTCCAATCCAAATTCGATCTCCTTTGTCGCTTGCCGCGTCGTGACGAGAGCGCCCCGCAGTCACATAGAGACGAAAGCTCTGTTCTCAACTGAGGCTTCTTCAAGCGATGTCAAAGATGCTCATGACATCACTGCCGTCGCCGCCTTGAGCGTTGGTCGCGGCCCACGTTCACCGTTGCGCGTTTCCCGCGCAACTCATGGCCATGCGGCTATGCCGAGACCCTGAGCTCCCCTCGTCCCCAATGGCCCGTCAGGGCGTAACTGAGGTTTTGCGCCGCACCGGCTTTCGCTTGGACGCGAGACCGAGTTCCTTGTCTTGGGCTTCTTTCGCGAGGCGCAGCTCGCGCAACCGGGCGATTTTCGCGTCCTGTGCCTGCCGCTCCTTGTCACGCGTGGAAAGGCGCTCGGCTTCCTTTTGATTCATCAACTCATTCGCCCTCCGGCGCGCTGCACTCAATTCGTCGCCTTTGCTCATCGATCCTCCTTCTGCGCACTGCGCAAAAAACGTGGGACCGGACAACCGGCCTGCTCAGTATCCCTCTCGCTCGAACCTCTTGCGCATCGCCTTGCGATATCGGCGCACGGCTTCGGTTTTTTCTCGCGCGCGGCGCTCAGAGGGTTTCTCGTAGGATCGCCGGCGCTTCATCTCGCGAAACGTTCCCTCGCGCTGCATCTTCTTCTTGAGCACGCGCAGGGCGGCATTGATGTCGTTGTCGCGAACGAACACTTCCATTCATGGCCTCCGAACACTTTGGCGGCGGTCACCATGACCGCCACCGGCCGCGAGTGGGTTGCGGCCACAATCTTCGTGCGACGCCTCGCTGTGCTCCGCTACCCAGCGGAAAAGGAAAATCAACAGTGCGGTTGCCAAAGAGCCGGGTCGGATCGTCGACCAAAGCGCCGAAACCGGTATCGGCCAAGACGAGATGCTGCAACGGCTCTCCGATATAGACCGTCCCGACTTCGAATCTCTGGTTCGCTTCCGCGATCATCACGGGATGACGGACCCCAGCTGCCAGGCGCGCACGCGCTCGCTGCGGCGATCCCCCGGTCGGTGTAGCACGATGAGAACCACGGCCTGAAGTCGCCAAGGAAGTGCCGCAAGAAGATCCCGCAGGGCGGACCGGCCCTGCCCGCCAGACGCTCCGACGGCAACGTACCACGCCCGGGGACGCATAGGTCCGCCGTCGATATGTCGCTCGAGGTCTTCGCGTAAGCCAGCCGTGAACTTGTCGCCGGCTAAACCGCTCACTCCTCCTTTTCCAGGCGGGAGCGTTCGCAGCTCTCAGCCGCTCGCGCCTGCGGACGTCGTTGCGAGCGATAACAGCAATATCGCCTTGCCATTCGGCAATTGCAAGCCGTCGCGCCCGGCGGGCCGGCGCTCTTGCCACCGGCTCGGGCTACCACTGGGATCTCGCATTGAGTGCTTCTGCCGCTCAATCTTGCCTCGCTCGCTCACAAGCAGCAACGTCACGTGCCGATTTCTGCAGCGACCGAAGCGGCCGTAGGCGCGCTGGCGTCGCGGTCGC
>JASHRZ010000403.1 GCA_030037055.1 Alphaproteobacteria bacterium | reverse complement strand
ACGAGGTCAAGGCGCGCGGCAACAGCGTCGGCGCGCTGGCCATCGTCATCGTCAATAATCCGATGCTGGCGGCGACCGGGCATCGCATCTGCAACGACTGCATGAAGGCCTGCATCTATCAGAAGCAGGAGCCGGTCGACATCCCGCAGGTGGAAACGCGCCTGTTGAAAGACGTGCTGGGCCTGCCCTGGGGCTTCGAGATCTATAGCCTGCTGACGCGCTGGAACCCGCTCGATCTGCGCCGGCCGCTGCCGAAACCGCCCAGCGGCCGCAAGGTGCTGGTGGTGGGGTTGGGGCCGGCGGGCTTCACGCTGGCGCATCACCTGATGAATGACGGCCATACGGTCATCGGCATCGACGGGCTCAAGATCGAGCCGCTGGCCGAGGAGATCGCCGGCGTGGGCCCGCGCGGCGAGCGGCGCCGGTTCCGGGCGGTGCGCGATGTCGGCGAGCTCTATGAGGCGCTCGACGAACGGATGATGGCCGGCTTCGGCGGCGTCGCCGAATACGGCATCACCGTGCGCTGGGACAAGAACTTCCTCAAGCTCGTGCGGCTCCTGCTGGAGCGCCGCGCCGAGTTCGCGAGCTTCGGCGGCGTGCGCTTCGGCGGCACGCTCACGATCGAGAGCGCCTTTGCGCTGGGCTTCGACCACATCGCGCTTTGCGCCGGCGCCGGCAAGCCTACCGTGGTGCCGATGACGAACGGCCTGGCGCGCGGCGTGCGCCAGGCCTCGGATTTCCTGATGGCGCTGCAGCTCACCGGCGCCGCCAAGACCGACAGCGTCGCCAACCTCACCGTGCGGCTGCCGGTGGTGGTGATCGGCGGCGGCCTCACCGCCATCGACACGGCGACGGAATCGCTCGCCTATTATCCGCTGCAGGTGGAGAAGTTGCTGAGCCGCTACGAGACGCTGGCGGCCGAGCGCGGCAAAGAGGTGGTGCGCGAGGGCTGGAGCGAAGAGGAGAGTGCCACCGCCGACGAGTTCATCGCGCATGGCCGGGCGATCCGCGCCGAGCGCGCGGCGGCTGCGCGCGAGGGGAGGCAGCCGCGGCTCATCGAGCTGCTCGACGGCTGGGGCGGGGTCACCATCGCCTACCGCCGGCGGCTCATCGACGCGCCGAGCTACACGCTCAACCACGAGGAGGTGGCGAAGGCGATGGAGGAGGGCATCCGCTTCGCCGAGGGCCTGACCCCCGAGGCGGTGGAGGTCGATGCTTTCGGCCATGCCGCCGGCCTCACGCTTTCGCGCGCGGCGGGCGTTGCGGAAGCGCGCGTGACCTTGCCGGCGCGCACCATCCTGGTCGCGGCCGGGACGCAGCCCAACACCGTGCTCGGCCGCGAGGATCCCGCCAATGCCGTGCTTGACGGCCGCTACTTCCAGGCCTGCGACGAAGAGGGCCGGCCGGTCAAGCCCGAGAGCGTCGCCAAGCCCGAGCAGGTGCAAGTGCTGATGAGCATCCGCCCCGACGGCCGCGCCATCAGCTTCTTCGGCGATCTCCACCCGTCCTTTTCCGGCAACGTGGTGAAGGCGATGGGCGGAGCGAAGCTCGGCTATCCCGTGGTGAGCCGCATGCTGGCCAAGCGCGCGCCTTCCGCGCCCGCGCCCGAGGAGCTGGTGGCGACGCTCAACGACACGCTGCGCGCCGCGGTCGACCGGGTCGAGCGGCTCACCCCCAGCATTGTCGAGGTAGTGGTGCGGGCGCCGGCGGCGGCGCGCGCCTTCCGGCCCGGCCAATTCTACCGCTTGCAGAATTACGAGCGCCATGCCCGCCGCGTTGACGGCACGGTGCTGGCGATGGAGGGGCTCGCGCTCACCGGCGCCTCCGTCGACCGCGACAAGGGTCTGCTCTCGACCATCGTGCTGGAGATGGGCGGCTCGTCGGATCTGTGCACGCTGCTCGAGCCGGGCGAGCCGGTCATCCTGATGGGCCCGACCGGCACGCCGACCGAAACGCCTTCGGGCGAGACGGTGGCGCTGGCGGGCGGCGGCCTCGGCAACGCCGTGCTGTTCTCGATCGGTCAGGAGCTGCGCCGCCGGGGCTCCGCCGTGCTCTATTTCGCCGGCTACAAGAAGCACCAGGACCGCTACAAGATCGAGGAGATCGAGAAGGCGGCCGACGTCGTGGTCTGGTGCTGCGAGGAAGCGCCGGGCTTCGTCCCGACACGAAAGCAGGACCGGAGCTTCGTCGGCAACATCGTGCAGGCGATGCTGGCCTATGCCGGTGGGACGCTCGAGCCGAGCGAGATCTCCTTGAGCGCCGCCGACCGGCTCATTGTCATCGGCTCGGACGCGATGATGGCGGCGGTCGCGCACGCGCGCCACGGCGCGCTGGCGCCGTACCTGAAGCCCGGCCTCCAGGCGATCGCCTCGATCAACTCGCCGATGCAATGCATGATGAAGGAGATCTGCGCCCAGTGCCTGCAGCTCCACAGGGATCCGGTCTCGGGCGCGGAGAGCGTGGTGTTCTCCTGCTTCAACCAGGACCAGCCGCTCGACCTCGTCGATTTCCGCGCGCTGCACGAGCGCCTCGGCCAGAACGCCATCGAGGAGAAGCTCACCCGGCTCTGGATCGACCGGTGCCTCCGCCATCTCGGCCGCCGCGGCGCCGCGGCGGCAGAGTAGACGCGGCTTCGCCCGCCCGTCGCGGCGAGCGCTCGCCGAGCAAGGAATCGCCACCTGTCCGGCGCCTTTCGCCGGTCCCACTGCGCCGCGCCTTTCCCCCATGTGCCTCCCTCGAGCTGGCGAGGTCGCGCGGACCTCAGTAGGGAAAAGGCAACGAGCGCAATTTCTGTTTTACGAGCTGCAACAGCTGCGCCAGTCCGCGCGGTTCGACGATCAGGAAGAAGATGATGAGCGCGCCGAAGATCATCTGCTGCAGATTGGTGACGATGTTGACGGGAACGTCGAGCCCGAACGCGGACGGCCCGTTCTC
>JASHRZ010000031.1 GCA_030037055.1 Alphaproteobacteria bacterium | reverse complement strand
GCTCGAGCCCGCCGCCGAGGCACTGTCCGCGCACCGCCACGAGCACCGGCACAGGGCTTTCGAGGAGGCGCAGCAGCATCGCGTGCAGGCTCTTCAGCATCGCGGCGCAATTGGCGGGAAGATGCTCCTCGACGCTGGCGCCGAAGCTGAAATTCGGGCCCTCCGCATCGATCAGCACCGCGAGCAGATCGGGGCGGCCGAGATGCTTGGCGAGCGCATGATCGAGCGCGGCGATCATGGCGGCATCGATCACGTTCGCCTTGGGCCGCGCCAGACGCAGCCGCAGCAGCGCGCCGGCCTCGTCGAGCCAGACGCGCAGCGGCGCCGGTGCGGCTGCGATCACGGCGCGCCTCCGGCCTTGGGGACGAGGCTCTCGATCAGGTCCTCGGTCCACGGCGCGCCGTGCGCCAGCGACTGGCGCAGCGCGACGAAATCGATCTCGCGGTGGTCCTTCGGCCCCTCGTTGAAGGCGCGGAAGCCGGTGCGCGCCTCGGCCATCATGTTGAGGGCGAGCCAGGCGCGGGAATTCTCCTTGTTGCGGTTCCAGGCGTCGATCTTGGGCTTACGCAGCTCCTCGAAGCTCTTGGTGAGGCATTCCGGGAAGGTGAGCAGCAGCTTGGCGCAGAGCTGTTCGACCTTCTCGTCGAGAAGGGAGAGATCGATCGTGCCGCGCGCCAGCAGGCTCTTGCCTTCCGCCAGCGCCGCGCCGGTCTTGGGCTCGCCATGCACGATGCGGCCGTACTCGTCGAGATAGCGGTCGGTCACGACCAGCGGGTTGGGCAGGAACTTGCCGTCGAGCCTGAGCGCGGGCGCGATGTCGCTGATCAAGCCGAAGCGATAGGCCTTGTGCGCCGACCAGTGCTCGCAGAGCGTGCCCGATTCCACGGCCCGCTCCATGCCGATCATCAGGGGAAGGAAATCCGTGGCACCGCCGATCGCGGCGGAGCCGTGCTTGGGCCCGGCCTGGCCGAAGCGCGCCAGATCCTGGGCGATCGAGAAGTCGCAGGCCATGCCGATCTCCTGGCCGCCGCCGATGCGCATGCCGTTGACGCGGCAGACCACCGGTTTGTCGCAGCCGAGGATGGCCGAGACCATGTCGTTGAAGAGGCGCATGTACTGCCGGTACTCCTGCGGATTGCCGGCGTAGTATTCGGCATACTCCTTGGTATTGCCGCCGGTGCAGAACGCCTTGTCGCCGGCGCCGGTGAAGACGACGGCGACGACGTCGCGCGCCGCGCTCGCCGCGCGGAAGGCCATGATGGCGCCCTTGACCATTTCGGTGGTGTAGGAATTGAACTGACTCTGGTTGTCGAAGACGATCCAGGCGTTATAGAGCCCGGGCGCGATCGCGCCGTCGGGCGTCTTGGCCGGGCGCTTTTCGAAGCGGACGCCCGGCACCGAGAATTCGGCGACCAGGTTGTGGTCCTTGAGCGCCGAGGGCTTGGTCTTGGCGGCGATTGAAAGCGTCGAGGCGGCCATGGCGATCATCCTCTCTGTTTCTGGCACCACGCGGTGGGAACGAGCACGGCGCGGCGCTTCAGCTCGTGCCGGTGCACGGCGTCGAAAACGGCATTGATTTCATCGAGCGGGCGGTGCTCGACAAAGGGCTTGACCTGAACCTTGCCGTCGAGCACCAGCTCCAAGGCGGAAGGATAAAGCTCCGGCGGGCATCCCCAATTGCCGAAGGCGCGCGCGTCAAAAGCCATGAGATTGGACAGGCGCAACTCAACCTTGTCGAGCGTGAAGCCGACGACCGAGAGCGTCGCGCCGTGGACCAGCAGTCCATAGGCGGTGAGCTGGCCCGCGGCCGTGCCGGAGCATTCGAAGATGAACCATTCGGTGTCGGGCAGGTGCCGCTCCTTGGCGAAGGCCTGGATCGCAGCCTTGAGAGCGCGGCCGTCCATCGCGTGCGCGCTGAGCGTGGCCGAGGCGCCGTAGCGGGCGACGGCGGCAAGCTTTTCCGCATCGACATCGATGGCGACGACCGTGGCGCCGAAGGCCTTGGCGATCTGAACGGCGTAGCCGCCGATGCCGCCGGCGCCGACCACCACGGCAAGCGAGCCCGGCCCGATGCCCGCGCGCTTCACCGCCTGGTAAGGCGTGGTGAGCGCGTCGGCGACGACGGAGACATCGGCAAGGCCGAGGCCGGCGGCGTTGAGCCGCGCCTCATCCACGGCGCAAAGGCCGCGCGCCGGAACGACGATGTGAGTGGCGAAACCGCCTTGTATGTCGTTTCCCGGCATCTTCTGGCGCCGGCAGATGGTGCCGCGGCCGCGACGGCACAGTTCGCATTCGCCGCAGGGCAGCACCGCCGGCACGATCACGCTCTTGCCGACCCAGCTTTCGGCGCCGGCGCCCGCGGCGGCGACCCTGCCGCTCACCTCGTGGCCCAGCGCCAAGGGCAGCGCGTGGTTGAGCCGGACGCCGTCATAGTAATAGCCGAGGTCGGTATGGCAGACACCGCAGCCGGCGACTTCAACCGCCACCTCGCCCGCGGCCAAGGCGAAGGGATCGAAGGCGACGCGCGTCAGCGGCGCGTTCGCCGCGGTCATCATCCAGCGGTAGGCGGATGGTTGCATCGTCCTGCTCCCTAAAGTGGTGCCCGAATGCCGGCTTGCGATTCCGCCTTGACCCCGCCGCCCGCTTCGGCTATTTTGGTATTCTAGTACCAAATTACCGGAGATCGTGTCAAGTCCAAATGAACCATGGGCCATTTCGTGCTCGCGCGGTTTGATCCAGATCAAACTTTCCTCGCCGCCGCGCGCCGATAGTGGGATCCAAGGAGGAGACGATGACGTCGGCGGCTCGAACCAAGGCCTCGCCCGGAGTATCCGTCGCCATGACCGGCAGCGGCGGCAGCGGCGTGATGACCGCGGGCAACATGCTGCTGGAGGCCGCGGCGCTCGCCGGATGCTACGGTCTCATGAGCCGGACGAGCGGGCCGCAGATCCGCGGCGGCGAGGCGGCGGCGCTGATCCGGCTGGCCGGGGAGCCGATCGAGGGTCACGACGACCGGTTCGACCTCGTGATTTCCATCGATTGGCTCAATCTCGAGCGTTTCGCCGCCGAGATCCCGCTCGACAGCAAGAGCATCGCCATCGGCGATCCCGGCCAGGGCGAGCCGCCCGCCGCCATGCTCGGGCCCGTCACCCGGCGCCTCGCGCTGCCGATGAAGGCTCTCGCCAAGAAGATACCGGGCGGGCGCGCCAACATGATCGCGCTCGGCTATGTCGGCAGCCTCATCGGTTTGCCCGAAGATGCGCTGGCGGAGGCCGTACGCCGCACGCTCGGTGCTGAAGGCGACAGGCTGACGGCGAGCCTCGCCGGCATCGAGGCCGGGCGCCTTGCCGCCGCGGGCGTCGATTGCCCGCACAGGCTCGCGCCGAGGCGCAGCGACGGCGCGAAGCGCTGGCTGATTACCGGAAACGAGGCGGCGGGCTACGGCGCGCTCAAGGGCGGCGTCCGCTTCGTCGCCGCCTATCCGATCACGCCGGCGACGGAGATGCTGGAATGGATGTCGCCGGCCCTGAGCGGGCTGGGCGGCGTGCTGGTGCAGGCCGAGGACGAGCTTGCCTCGATCAACATGGTCATTGGCGCCTCCTATGGCGGAACGCCCGCGTTGACGGCAACCTCCGGGCCCGGCTTCGCGCTGATGACGGAATCGCTCGGCCTCGCGGTTGCCGCCGAGGTGCCGATCGTCGTCGTCGACGTCATGCGCAGCGGGCCGTCGACCGGCATTCCCACCAAGTCGGAGCAGGCGGACCTCAACATCGCGCTCTATGGCGTCCATGGCGATGCGCCGCATGTGGTCGTGGCACCGAATTCGGTGGCGGACTGCTTGACGACGACGCATTGGGCGGTGCATCTCGCGGAGTCCATGCAGGTGCCGGTGGTGGTGCTGTCCGACCAGTCGATGGGGCAGACGCGCATGCTCATCGACGCGCCGCGCGACAAGGATTTCATCGGCGAACGCGCCGTTGCCGCCGCCAATGGGCAGGACTACAAGCGCTATGCGCTCACCCCGTCCGGCGTCTCCCCCATGGCGATCCCCGGCACGCCCAGCCTCATGTACACCGCCGACGGGCTCGAGCACAGCGAGCGCGGCACGCCGTCGAGTCAGGCGAGGGATCACCTTGCCCAGCTCGACAAGCGCGAGCGCAAGCTCCGCTCGGCCGATTTCGGGCTGCACTGGGCCGAGATCGAGGGCGAGGGCGAGATCGCCGTCCTCACCTGGGGCTCCTGCACCGGTCCCGTGCGCGAGGCGATCGCGCGGGCGCGCACCGACGGCGTCGCCGTGAAGCTGGTGTCGTTGCGGCTGCTGTCGCCGTCCTATCCCGATCGACTGGCCGCGGCGCTCGAAGGCGTAAAGCGCGTCCTTGTGGTCGAGCAGACCCATAGCGGCCAGTTCTACCGCTATCTCCGCGCCGAGCACGCGCTCAATGCCGAGCTGCGTGCCATGCACCGTCCCGGGCCGCTGCCGATGCGTCCCGGCGACATCCACCGCGAGCTCGTCGAATGGAGCCGCCCATGAACGCGCCCGTCGCTACGCTGCCTGCGGCAAAGGACTTCAAATCCGACACCAAGCCGGTATGGTGCCCGGGTTGCGGCGATTACGGGGTGCTCACCTCGCTCGCGCGAGCGCTTGCCGATCTCGGATTCCGCCGCGAAGAGGTCGCGATCGTCTCCGGCATCGGCTGTTCCTCGCGCATGCCGGCCTACACGAACTGCTACGGCTTCCACGGCGTGCACGGCCGCGCGCTGGCGGTCGCCACGGGCCTCAAGGTGTCGCGCCCCGATCTTACCGTCATCGCCGCGGGCGGCGACGGCGACGGCTACTCGATCGGCGGCAACCACTTTCTCCACGCCTGCCGGCGCAATGTCGACCTCACCTACATCGTCATGGACAACCATGTCTACGGCATGACCAAGGGGCAATCTTCGCCGACCACCGAGCCCGATTGGGACAATGCCTTGACCCCGGGCGGCACAGGCTTGCGGCCCTTCCAGCCGCTGGTCATTGCGCTCGCTTCGGGCGCCAATTTCGTCGCCCGCGCCTTCTCCGGCGACATCATCGGCACGGCAGACATTATCGCCAAGGCGGTGAAGTCGCGGGGGTTCTCCTTCGTCGAGATCTTGAGCCCGTGCGTCACCTTCCGCCCCGAGCAGCGCGACTGGAAAGAGCTCGCACGGCCCTCTCCGGTGGCGCCGACCGACGATCCGGCGCGGGCGGCACGGCGCATCATGACCGATGACGGCTTCAACATCGGCGTGCTCTACGCCGGCGACCGTAAGCCTTATCAACCCGAGATCGGGCGGGCCCGGCGCTCGCTGCAAGACTTGGCAGAGGAGTTTGCGCGGTGACCGCGGCGGAGAGGGGCGGTTCCGGAACGGGCACGCCGGCCGTCGCTGGGGTCGATGACCTCCTCCAGCGCGCCTATGCCATGGAGCTCGAGGCGATGGAGCGCTATGAGGAGTTCGCGGCGCAGCTGGAAGTGCATGGCAATCTCGAGGTCGCCGGCCTCTTCCGCAAGCTCGCCGGCGCCGAGCGCAAGCACGCGGAGGCGATGGCGCGCGATCTCGCCGCGCGCGGCGTCGCGGCGGCGCCTGGCGCGGCCCTGGCTGCGCCGGGCGCCGAAGGGTTCGAGACTGACCTCGGCGACACCCTCCATTATCTCATGACGCCCTATCATGCGTTGGAGATCGCGCTGCGCAACGAGCTGCGCGCCTTCGGCTTCTTCTCCGACCTTTCGCGCAGCGCGGCGCCCGACGAGATCCGCCGCCTCGCGAGCGAGTTCGCGCAAGAGGAAAAACTGCATGTGGAGCTCGTGCGGGAGTGGCTCGCGCGCGTGCCCAAGCCCGAAGAGGCCTGGGCCTACGATCCCGACGAGCCGCGCATGCCGGATTGAGGGATGGCGATGACGGTGCTGCTGCCGCAGGGCTGGAAACCGCCGATCGGCTACGCGAACGGCATCGCCGTCGAGCCGGGACGCATCGTCTTCATTGCCGGCCAAGTCGGCTGGGACGCCGCCCAGGTCTTCCGCTCGCCGGAACTCGTGCCGCAATTTGAGCAGGCGCTCGAAAACGTGCTCGCCGTCCTCGCCGAGGCGGGCGGACGGCCGGAGCATATCTGCCGCATGACCGTCTATTGCATCGACAAGCCCGCCTATCTCGCGGCGCGCGCCGAGCTCGGGGGCGTCTGGCGGCGCCTGATGGGGCGGCATTTCCCGGCGATGAGCATGATCTTCGTCGCCGATCTCCTCGACCATCCGGGAAAGGTGGAGCTCGAGGCGACTGCGGTCATTCCCGCGGCAGTCAATGCTTGACCTGAATCAATGCCGAGCGCGAGAAGGGCGCCCTAGCGTGGTAGCGATCCACGGGCTGCAAAAGGCAATGCGTCTCCATCCGAAGGGATGCGTGCGATGGCTATGATCCTGTCCCTGACGCTCAACGGCAGGCAGCGGACGGATCTGGTCCCAGACAATTTGCTGCTGGTCGAGTATCTGCGCGACATGGCCGGTCTCATCGGCACCAAGCGCGGTTGCGACGGCGGCGAATGCGGCACCTGCACGGTGCTCGTCGACGGCGTGCCACGCCATGCCTGCCTCACGCTCGCCGCGCGCTGCGGCGGCCGTCATGTCGAGACCATCGAAGGCATCGGATCGCCCGGCCGGCTGTCGCGGCTGCAGCGCGCATTCCACGAAAAGCTGGGCACGCAGTGCGGCTTCTGCACGCCCGGCATGATCATGGCGGCCGAGGCGCTGCTCCGGCGCAACCCGAATCCAGAGGAGGCGCAAATCCGCGCGGCGCTTTCGGGCAATCTGTGCCGCTGCACCGGTTACGTCAAAATCATCGAATCGGTTCAGGCGGCCGCGGGGGATGCGCCGTGACGGCGCTGCGCGAAGCCGCGGTGGGGCGGCGGCTGCCGCTCATCGACGGCATCGAGAAGGTGTCGGGGCGCGCGGCCTACACCGCCGATCTTCCGGCACGCGCGCTGGTCGGCCGCATCCTGCGCAGCCCTTACGCCCATGCCGAGCTGCTCGAGGTCGACGTCGCCGCGGCGCGGTCGTTGCCGGGCGTCGTCGCGGTGATCACCGGCGCCGATTGCGACAAGCCGTTCGGCGTACTGCCCATCAGCATGAACGAATACCCGCTGGCGCGCGAGCGCGTGCGCTATTGCGGCGAGCCGGTGGCGGCAGTCGCCGCCCTCGACGACGAGACCGCCGCGCGGGCGCTCGCGCTCATCCGGCTGAGGGTGCGCGAATTGCCCGCCTACTTCTCGGCCGAGGCCGCGCGTGCACCGGGCGCCGTGCTGCTGCACGACAATAACAGCGGCAACGTGCTGCGCGAGGTACATGACGAATTCGGCGATGTCGCCGCGGGATTCGCAGCCGCCGACCTCGTGCGCGAGGCGCGCTACCGCTGCGCCGAGGTGGCGCATGGGCAGATGGAGCCGCATGCGGCGCTGGCGGAGTACGACGGCGAGCGGCAGCGGCTGACGCTCTACAGCGTGACGCAAGTGCCCTACTACCTCCATCTCATGCTGGCGCGCTGTCTTGGCCTCGAGGAATCGCAGATCCGCGTGGTCAAGCCCTTCGTGGGCGGCGGCTTCGGCGCACGCGTCGAGCCGCTCAACTTCGAGATCGTTGCCGCGCTTCTCGCGCGCGCCGCCTGCGGCACGGTGCGGCTCAATCTCACGCGCGAGGAGACATTCCTCACCCATCGCGGCCGGCCCGAGACGGACATCCGCATCAAGCTGGGCATGACGCGCCAGGGACGCCTGACCGCCGCTTCCTGCGACGTGGTGCAGCGCGGCGGCGCCTATGCCGGCTACGGCATCGTCACCATCCTCTATGCCGGTTCGCTGTTGCACGGCATCTACGACATCCCGGCGGTGAAGTATGACGGATGCCGCGTCTATACCAACACGCCGCCTTGCGGCGCGATGCGCGGCCACGGCTCGGTCGATGCGCGCTACGCCTTCGAGTGCCTGCTCGACACCATGGCCGCCGAGCTCGGCCTCGACCCCTTCGCCGTCCGCCGCGCCAACCTGCTGGCGGTGCCGACCCAGACGGCGAACGGCATCATCGTCAACTCCTACGGCCTGCCCGAATGTCTCGACCGGGTGGAGAGCGCGAGCGGGTGGCAGGCGCGCAAGGGCCGCCTGCCGCCGGGCCGCGGCCTTGGCATGGCGTGCTCGCATTATGTCAGCGGCGCCGGCAAGCCGATCCACCGGACCGGCGAGCCGCATGCGGTGGTGGAGCTTCGACTCGACTTCGACGGCGGCATCACCATCTTGACGGGGGCTGCCGATATCGGTCAGGGCTCCTCCACCATTCTCGTCCAGGCGGTGGCCGAAATCCTCGGCGTCGACATCGGCCGGCTGCGCGTCGTCGCCACCGACAGCGCGGTGACGCCGAAGGACAACGGCTCCTATTCCTCGCGCGTCACTTTCATGGTGGGAAACGCCGCGATCGACGCCGCGCGGCAGCTCCGCGACATCCTCTTCGCCGCCGCGGCGCGAAGGTTCGAGACGCGCCCGGACTGGATCGAGTGTATCGGCGAACGCTTCCGCGTCAGGGGCGCGGAGGGGTCCGGCCTCGCCTTCCGCGAGGTCGCGGCGGCCGCGCTCGCCCAGGGCGGCAGCATCACGGTGAAGGGGACGTTCACCGTGCCCGTCGAATACCAGGGCGGCAAGCATCGCGGCGGCGCCGTCGGCTCGACCATGGCGCTCAGCTATGCGGCGCAAGTGGTCGAGGTCGAGGTCGATGCCGACACAGGCATGGTCCGCGTCGAGAAGGTCTGGGTCGCGCATGATTGCGGGCGCGCCATCAACCCCCTCGCGGTCGAGGGCCAAGTCCAGGGCTCGGTATGGATGGGCATGGCCCAGGCCTTGGGCGAAGAGACCCGTTACGAGGGCGGCCTGCCGCTGCATGCGAGCCTGCTTGGCTATCCCATCCCGACGATCGTGGAGTCGCCGCCGATCGAAGTGCATATCGTCGAATGCCTCGATCCCAATGGTCCCTTCGGCGCCAAGGAGGCGAGCGAAGGATCGCTGGCCGGGTTCCTGCCGGCGGTGACCAACGCGGTGGCCGAGGCCGTCGGGCTGCGCATGACGGAGCTGCCGATCACCCCCGACCGCATTCTCGAGGCCTTGGCGCGCCGCCAGCGCGACAGCCGGATCGCCGCGGCGCGCGGAGCCGCGTCATGAGCCTGCTGCCGTCCTTCGAGCTGATCCGCGCGGCAAGCCTCGCCGAGGTGGCGGCCGCGCGCCGCCTCCATGCCGACTGCCGCCTGCTCGCCGGCGGCACCGATCTCATCGCCAATCTGCGTCACGGGCTCGGCGGCCCGGCGGCGCTCGTCGACATTACCGGCCTGCCCGGCATGCAGGAGATCGCGGCCGAGCCGGCGGGCATCCGCATCGGCGCCGGCGTGACGCTGTCGCGCCTCGCCGATGATCCCCTCATCCGCCGCCATTTCCCGGCGCTGGCCGAAGCCGCCGCCACCGTCGCCGGCCCGACGCATCGGGCGAGCGCCACGCTCGGCGGTAATCTCTGCCTCGACACGCGCTGCGTGTTCTACAATCAGAGCGACTGGTGGCGCCAAAGCAACGATTTCTGCCTGAAGTATCGCGGCACGGTCTGCCACGTGGCGCCGACGGGAAACCGTTGCCACGCCGCCTATAGCGGCGATACCGCGCCGGTGCTTCTGGTGCTGGGAGCGCAAGCGGAGCTGGGCGACGCCGATGGCACGCGCCGGATCGCGCTGAACGAGCTCTTCCGCGAGGACGGCGCAGCGCATCTCGCTCTCGGCGCCGAGGAGATGCTTCTCTCGGTAAGGCTGCCGATCGAGCCCCGCCTGGCGGCCGGATACGAGAAGGCGCGCTTGCGCGGCGCCATCGATTTTCCGCTGGCGGGGGTCGCTGTGTCGCTGCGCCGGCGGGACGGCGCATTGGACGGGTTGCGCATCGCCTTGACCGGCACGAATTCGCGGCCGTTGCTCCTCTCCGGCTGCGAGGCGCTGATCGGTGGTCCGTGCGACGCCGAAGCGCTGCGGCAGATCAGCAAGCTCGTGCAGAAGCAAGTCTCGCCGATGCGCACGACGATCGTGCCGGCCCATTACCGCCGTCGGGTCGCGGCCGCGCTCGCCTGTCGCCTCGCCGCCCGCCTGTTCTCGTCGCCGGCGACCGCTTAGCTTCCGTCACGACGCCTGCCAGGCGGCGGGACGCACGCGCCGCTCCGCGACGCCCATCAGCGCCGTAAGCCGTTCCGGCATGTCGAGGAGGTCGCGGCTGTCGCTCTCATGCACGATCCCGCCGCGGTCGAGCACGATCGCGCGCTCGGTAACGGCGAGCGCCAGCCGGGTATGCTGCTCGACAAGCAGGATGGCGAGGTCGTCCTCGCGTCTCAGGCGCTCGATGCCGTGGAGCACGGCATCGACGATCACCGGCGCGAGGCCCTCCAGCGGTTCGTCCATCAGCAGCACGGCGGGACTGCCGACGAGCGCCCGTCCGATCGCCAGCATCTGCTGCTCGCCGCCCGACAGCTCGTTCCCCCGGTGGCGCCGCCGCGCGGCAAGCGAGGGGAAGAACTCGTAGATGCGCGCCGGTGGCCAGCGGCCGGGGCGCGCCGCCACCTCGAGGTTCTCCTCCACCGTCAGCGAGCGAAAGATCTCGCGTTCCTGCGGGACCCAGCCCATGCCGAGCCGGGCGCGGCGGTGCGGCTCCAGCGTCGCGATCTCGGATTCGCCCAGGCGGATCGCGCCGCGATGCAGCGTCGTGTGGCCCATGATGGTGGCGAGCAGCGTCGTCTTGCCGACGCCGTTGCGTCCCAACACGGCCATCGCCCCGTGCGGCGGCAGCGTCAGCGAGACGCCTTCGAGTACCACCGTGTCGCCATAGCCGGCGCGCACCCCGTCCAGCCTGATGCCGAGCGCGGTGTTTGACGCGGCGCTCATGTCGGCGCTCGCTCGCCGAGATAGACCTCGCGCACCGCCGGATTGGCCGCGATCTCCTGCGGCGTGCCCTCGACCAGAACCTTGCCCTGCACGAGCACGGTGATGCGGCTCGCCAAGCGAAAGACCAGATCCATGTCGTGCTCGATGATGAGCACCGCGATCTCCGAGGGCAGGCTCTCGATGACGTCGACGATGATGCCGCTCTCGGCCGACGGCACCCCCGCCGCGGGCTCGTCGAGCAGCAGCACCTCGGGCTTGAGGCTGAGTGCCACGGCAATCTCGACCAGGCGCTGCCGGCCATAAGGCAGCTCGCGCACGACGCGGGGGGCGTCGTCGGCGAGCCCGAGACGCTCGAGCGAGGCATAGGCGCCGTCGATGACGTCGCGGCGCGAGCCGGCCGGGCGGAAGAGGTCGCCGGCGCGGCCGAGCCGCTCGCTTGTCGCCATGCAGACATTGTCGAGCACGCTCAGCCCGCGGAACAGCGTGGTGATCTGGAAGGTTCGCGCCAGCCCGCGCTTGACGCGCTGTTCCTGCGCCAGCGCGGTGACGTCGGCGCCGCCCAGCAGGATGCGCCCGGCGCTCGGCGGAAACCGCCCCGTGACCAGGTCGAGGAAGCTGGTCTTGCCGGCGCCGTTCGGGCCGATGAGCGCGTGGCGCGCGGCGCGCTCCAGGCGGAAATTGATGTCGCTCGCCACGGCGAGGGCGCCGAAGCTCTTGCACAATCCGCGCGTCTCCAGCGCCGCGGCCTCGCCGGCGGTCATGACCGCCGGCTCCGGCGGCGCACCAGGCGCTCCCCGATCCCCAGCACGCCGCCGCGCGCGAACACGACGACCAGCACGAGCAGCAGGCCGATCCAGAAATACCAGTAGACCGGATCCTGCTGAGCGAAGCGGTCCTGGAGGATCATGTAGAGCGGCGCGCCGATAAAGGCGCCGTAGAGCCGCCCGACGCCGCCGAGGATCAGCATGATCAGCACCGTGCCGGAGCGCTCGAAGCCGAGCGCGTCGAGAGCGACGAACTGGGTCGTCTGGGCCATCAGCCCGCCGGCGATCCCGGCCAAGGCCGCCGAGATGGCGTAAATCACCAACCGGCGGCGGAACACCGGCGAGCCGATCGCGCGCATGCGCTCCTCGCTCTCGCGGATTCCGATGAGCCCGCGGCCGAAGGGCGAATGGACGATGCGCCGCGCCGCCAGCCAGCCGAGGAACAGCACCGTCAGGCAATAGACATAGGCGGTGTGGCCGAAGACGTCGAAGCGGAACAGCCCGAAGACGGGGGAGACCTGCATGCCCTGAAGCCCGTCGGTGCCGCCGGTGATCGCGCCGGCCTTGTTGGCGGCCTCCTGCAGCATGGCCGCGATCATCAGGGTCAGCATCAGCAGGGTGAGCCCCCGCGTGCGCAGGATCACCGCGCCGCTGAGCATCCCGATGAGACCTGCGGCAATTCCGGCGACGACGAGGCCGCTCAGCGGCTCGCCCCAGCCATGCACCGCCAGGAGCCCGGCGGCATAGGCGCCGACGCCGAAGAAGGCGGCGTGGCCCAAGCTGACGATCCCGGCATAGCCGAGGATCAGGTCGAGGGAGAGCGCGAAAAGGACGGCCAGCAGGATTTGAGCGCCGAGCGCGAGATAGTCGGGCAAGAGAAAGAACGCGGCCGCCGCGACCAGCCAGGGCAGCGTCTCCAGCGGGCGCAGCCGATGGCTGCGGCGCAGCACATCGACGGCGTTTGGCATTTGCGACGGCGTCCGCCGGGCGGCGCCGCCACCCGAACCGGCCGTCGCCGCCAGCGAAAACAGCTCGCGCAAGCCATCGGCGACGGAGATGAGGGAGCGGGAATGGTTGCGCGCCATCATGCGCGCCCGAAGAGGCCATGCGGCCGCCACAGCAGGAGCGCCAGCGTCATGGCATAGATGAAGAACGCGCCCAGCTCGGGCTGAAGGTATTTGAAGGCGGTGTCCGCCGTGCCGACGAGCAGCGCGGCGAAGAACGGTCCGCGAATGCTGCCGAGCCCGCCGACGGCGACGACGATGAGAAAGTAGATCAGCTGCTCCAAGGCGTAGCCGGGATCGATCGCCAGGATCTCGGCGCCGAGCGCGCCGCCGAGCGCGGCAAGCCCGCTGCCCAGAGCGAAGGCGAGGGTGAAGAGGCGCTTCGTGTCGATGCCGATGGACTGCGCCATGCGGCGGTTGTCGACCGCCGCACGGAGCGTCGCGCCGAAGCGCGTGCGCTCGAGCCCGAGCCAAAGGAGGCTCACCACGACCGCGCCGGCGATGATCAGGAAACTGCGGTAGGTCGGGAAGCTGCGGAACCCAAGATCGACCTGGCCGCCGAGATAGGCGGGCGGATGCATCGGTTGCGGCAGCGGACCCCAGAAGAACTTGGCGGTCGCCACCGACATGAAGATGAGGCCGATGCTGAGCAGCACCTGGTCGAGCTCGTCGCCGCCATAGAGGCGGCGATAGAGCAGTCGCTCGAGGATGACGCTGCCGGCCGCGACGGCGAGGCAGGCGACGGCGAGGGCGAGCGGAAAGGCGACGCCATGGCCGTTCATCAGCGTCAGCATGACATAGCCGCCGGCCGCGGCGAAGACGCCATGGGCGAGGTTGACGAACCCCATCAGCCCCATGGTCACGGAAAGCCCGACCGAGACGAGGTAGAGCACCATCGCGAAGGCGAGTCCATGGAAGGCGATACTGATGAAGATCGAGACGGCGTCCATCGGGGCGGCAGCCTTCGCTGGGGGCCGCGCCTTCGCCGATGGTAAGCGCCGGCAAAGGCGCGGCATCGATCGGTTATTTCGCCGGATTGAACTCCTTCCAGGGGTCCTTGACCTGCGCGATCGTGTCGAACTCGACATTGCCGAGACCTTCGCCCACCTTCTCGACGCGGCGGATGTAGACGTTCTCGACGATGTCGCGCGTGTTCGCGTCGATCAGGATCGGGCCGCGCGGGCTGTCGGGGTTTGCCCAGCCTCTGAGCAGCGCCATCGCCTTGTCCGGATCGGGCTGGCCGTTGCTCGCCTTGATGACGGAGAAGATCGCCGCCATGCCGTCCCAGCCGCCGACCGACATGAAGTCGGGGATGGACTGGGCGCCGTATTCGCGCTTCCACGCTGCGACATAGGCCTGGTTCTGCGGCCTCGTGGACACCGCCGAATAGGTGCCGCCGCTGATGATGCCGAGCGCCTCATCGCCCATGCCCGGCAGTTCCGCATCGGGCACGATGTCCTGGGGCCCCAGCAGCTTGACGCCGTCCGCCTTGAGCCCGAGATCGGCATAGGCCTTCATCACCGCCGCAGCCTGCTTGCCTGACGGCACGAAGACATAGAGCGCGTCCGGCTTGGCATCCTTCACCCGTTGCAGGAACGGCACGAAGTCCTGGTCCTTGAGCGGGAAGCGCACGGCGCCGACGACCTGGCCGCCGGCATCCGTGAACGCCTTGGTGATGGCGGCCTCGCCGTCATGGCCCGGCGCATAGTCGCTGACCGCGGTGTAGATCTTCTTCATCCCGTTGCGCGCCGCCCATTGGCCCAGCGGATAGCTGGTCTGCCACAGCGTGAACGAGACGCGCACGATGTAGGGCGAGGCGCGGGTGAGCCCGGCGCCCGCCGCGTTCATGATGACGAACGGGACTTTGACCTCGGTCGCCAGCGGCGCAATGGCGGCGGCGTTGGGCGACCACACCACGCCGGCGAGGAACTGCACGTGATCGCGGGTGATGAGCTCCTGCGCCAGGCGCTTGGCCACGTCCGGGTTCGGGCCGGTGTCATCGCGCTTGATCAGCTCGACCTTGACCCCAGCCGGCAGATTCTTCTGGTGCTCCTTGACATAAAGGTCGAGCCCCTTATCGATCTGGTCGCCGAGCGAGGCCGAAGGGCCGGAATAGGTGAGGATCACCCCGATCTTGACCGTCTGCGCCGCCGCGGGCGTGACGGCCCAGGGCAGAACCAGACCGGCGGCGAACGCCACCGCCCTGAGCCCGGTCTGCGATGCCATCATGATTTTCATCGCCGTCTCCTTCGCCTTTCCTATGACGCGCCCGGCGCCCGCAAGACGCCGCCGCATCGCCTGGCCGGAATCACTGACGCCCGCCCTCAGCCGCCGGCCAGTTCGCGGCTGATGACGAGATGCTGGATGTCGTTGGTCCCTTCGTAGATTCGGCACACGCGCGCATCGCGATAGAGGCGCTCCACCGGCACGTCGGTGAGATAGCCATAGCCGCCGAAGATCTGGATCGCCTCGCTGCACACCCACTCGGCGGCTTCCGAGGCGAGCAGCTTCGCCATGCACGCCTCTTTGAGGCAGCGCTTGTCGCTGTCGCGCAAGCCCGCGGCGTGCAGCACCATCAGTCGCGCCGCCTCGATGCGTGTCGCCATATCGGCAAGGCGAAAGGCGATGGCCTGGTGCTCGATGATCGGCTTGCCGAAGGTCACGCGCTGCTTGGCATAGGCAAGGGCGCTTTCGAACGCGGCGCGGGCGATGCCGACCGCTTGCGCGGCGATGCCGATGCGGCCGCCCTCGAGATTGCCGAGGGCGATGCGGTAGCCGTCGCCTTCGGCGCCCAGGCGCTGGTTGGCCGGGACGCGCATCTCCTCGAAGATGATGTGGCAGGTGTCCGAGGCCCGTTGGCCCATCTTCGATTCGACCCGGCCCACGACATAGCCCGGCGTGTCGGTCGGCACGATGAAGGCAGTGATCCCCCGTTTGCCGGCGGCCGGCTCGGTCGAGGCGAAGACGAGCGCCACGGCGGCGTTCTTGCCGCTGGTGATGAACTGCTTGCTGCCGGAGATGATGTAGTGATCGCCTTGACGCCGCGCCCGCGTCGCGAGATTGCCGGCATCGGACCCGCTTTGCGGCTCGGTGAGGCAGAAGGCGGAGAGCATGCGCCCCTCGGCCATCGGCCGCAGGAAGCGTTCCTTCTGTTCGTTCGTGCCGTGGCGATAAAGAGGCGTGCAGCCGACCGCGTTGTGGCCGCTCATGATGGTGGCGCAGGCGGCGTCGCCGGCGGCGATCTCCTCGAGCGCGAGTGCGAGCGAGACGTTATCGGCGCCGGCGCCGCCCCATTCCTCGGGCACCGTCATGCCGAGGAAGCCGAGACGCCCCATCTCCGCCAGGGCTTCGCGCGGGAAGCGCGCTTCGCGATCCCATTCGGCGGCGCGCGGCTCGAGCCGCTCGCGCGCGAACTTGCGCGCGAGGTCCCGCACCATCGCTTGTTGCACGGTCGGGGTCATCGCCGACTGTCCCCCGCCGCGCCGGCGCGCGCCGCCTGCAGCACTTGGCCGGCGATGATCAGCTTTTGCACCTCGCTCGCGCCCTCGTAGATGCGCAACGCGCGGATCTCGCGATAAAGGCGCTCGACCGCCATGCCGCGCACGACGCCGAGGCCGCCGAAAATCTGCACCGCCTCGTCGATGATCCGCTGCGCCTCTTCGGTGGCGTAGAGCTTGGCCATGCTCGCTTCGCGGCTGATGCGCCCGCCGCGGCAGTCCTTGCTCCAGGCGGCGCGGTAGACCAGCAGCGCGGCGGCATCGACGGCGAGCGCCATGTCGGCGATCTTGGCCTGGATGAGCTGCAGCTCCGCCAGCGCCTGGCCGAAGAGGCGGCGGGTCAGCGCGCGCGCGACGGCCTCGTCGAGCGCGCGCCGGGCGAAGCCGAGCGCCGCCGCGCCCACCGTCGAGCGGAAGATGTCGAGCGTCGCCATGGCGATCTTGAAGCCGCCGCCGGGCTCGCCGAGAAGCTGATCGGCGCTGACGCGGCAGTTCTCGAAGCCGAGCGTGCCCAGCGGATGCGGGGCGATAATGTCGATGTTCCTGCCGATGTCGAGGCCGGGACTGTCGGCATCGACGATGAAGGCCGAGATTCCCTTGGTGCCGCCGCCTTCGCCGCTGCGCGCGAAGACGACGTAGAAATCGGCAACGCCGGCGTTCGAGATCCAGGTCTTGCTGCCGTCGAGCCGGAAGCCGCCGGGGCAGGGGCGCGCGCTGGTGGTCATCGCCGCCACGTCGGAGCCGGCCTCGGCCTCGGAGAGAGCGAAGGCGGCGACCGCCGCGCCGGCGCTCACCCGCGGCAGATAGCGCCGCTTTTGCGCCGCGGTGCCATAGAGGCTGATCGGCGCGCTGCCGAGCCCCTGCATGGCGAAGGCGAAATCGGCGAGGCCGGAGGCGCGCGCCAAGGTCTCGCGCGCGAGGCAGAGCGTGCGAACATCGAGGCCGCCGCTGGGGCCTTCGCCATCGGGGGCGGCATGGTGCAGGAGCCCGGCCTCGCCGAGGGCACCGACCAGCCGGCGCACGCTGCCGCGCACGTCGCGCTCGGCGTCCTCATCGCTGCCAAGCGCCGTCGGCAGGCGCTCGGCCGCCCAGCGCTCGAAGCTCTGAGCGGCGTCGCGCTGCTCGACCCCGAAGAACGGCCAGTCGAGGAAGCTGCGGTCCGGCATCAATTCCCCTCGAAGACCGGCTTCTGCTTGGCGACGAAGGCGCGGTAGGCGCGGCCGTAATCCTTGGTCTGCATGCAGATGGCCTGCGCCTGCGCTTCGGCCTCGATCGCCGCGTCGATCGACATGTCCCATTCCTGATGCATGCATTTCTTGGTCATGGCATGGGCGAAGGTCGGGCCGGCGACGAGGTTCTGGGCGCAGGCCTGCGCCTCGACGAGCACCGCGTCGGGCGCGCAGAGCTTGTTGTAGAAGCCCCAGCGTTCCGCTTCGATGCCGTCCATCGAGCGCCCGGTGTAGAGCAGCTCCGCGGCGCGGCCGGCGCCGATGATCCGGGGCAGGATATTGCAAGCGCCCATATCGGCGCCCGCGAGCCCGACGCGCACGAAGAGAAAGGCGACCTTGCTCTGCGCCGTGCCGTAACGGAGATCGGAGGCCATGGCGAGGATGGCGCCGGCGCCGGCGCAAATGCCGTCGACGGCGGCGACGATCGGCTGCGGGCAGGCGCGCATCGCCTTGACGAGATCGCCGGTCATGCGCGTGAACGCCAACAGGCCGCCCACGTCCCCCGCTTCCTGCAGGCGCACGAGCGGGCCGATGATCTCGTGCACGTCGCCGCCGGAGCAGAAATTGCCGCCCTCGCCGGTGAGCACCACCGCCTTCACGTCGCGGGCGTAGACCAGCTCGCGGAAGAGATCGCGCAGCTCGCCATAGGACTGGAAGGTCAGCGGGTTCTTCCGTTCCGGCCGGTTGAGGGTGATTGTCGCCACCTTGCCGGCGACCGACCAGCCGAAATGGGCCGGCTTGAAGCTTGCGGCTTGCACTTCCCTCATCATCCATACTCCTCGCTTTCGGGGAAAACCGGTTCATCCGGCCATGGTCAGGCCGCCGCTGACGCTCAGGACCTGTCCGGTGATGTAGTCGGAATGGGCGCTAGCGAAGAACAGCACGGCGCCGGCAACATCGGACGGCTTGCCGAACCGCCGCATCGGAATGGCGCGCAGGAACGCCTCGCGGATCTT
>JASHRZ010000402.1 GCA_030037055.1 Alphaproteobacteria bacterium | reverse complement strand
CGCTCGAGCCGCTCCAGCACTTCAGCGATCTCCGGCGCCAGCGCCGTTGCCGCTGCGGTGAGATCGTTGCGCCGCTCGGCGAGCAGCGCCGCGAGACCGGCCGCGTCCCGCGGCATCGGCGCGAACCGCGCCGGCGCCGAGAAGGCGCCGACGCGCGCCTTGAAGACGGCCGCGGTCGCCAGCGCCCGGCCGGGATTGACCAGCAGCGCCGCCATCGCCGGCAGACCGGGCGCAGGTTCGACCGCCTCGCCGATGCCGCCGAGCCAGGAAGCGCGCGAAGCAAGGCAGACGGGCACGTCGGCGCCGAGCTTGGCGCCGATGCCAGCAAGCCGCGTTTCGTCGAGCCCGAGTCGCCACAGCGCGTCGAGCGCGCGCAAAGTCGCCGCCGCGTCGCTCGAGCCGCCGCCGATGCCCGAGGCGACCGGGAGATTCTTGATCAGCGTCA
Source organism: Alphaproteobacteria bacterium (assembly GCA_030037055.1). Taxonomy (GTDB): domain Bacteria; phylum Pseudomonadota; class Alphaproteobacteria; order ATCC43930; family CGMCC-115725; genus DAHUYF01. The sequence continues at coordinate 2,270 of JASHRZ010000402.1, read as the reverse complement.
GCGCCGCCCCCGGCGCGCGCCCAGTCTCCGCGGCGAGCAATTCGGCGGCGCGCCAGACGAGGTTCGCCGCGCCGTCGCCCGCAAGCGCCGGCGCCTGCGGGCCGCTCACCTCGAGCGACAGCGCCGGCGCCACCTCGGCGATGATCTCGTCGCCGACCGCGGCGAAGGCGACGAGACTGTCGAGCAAGTGATAGCCGTCCCCGCGCCGACCCAGCACATGGAGATAGAGGTTCAGCTTCGCCGCCGTCGGCCGGCGCTGCGCCATCAGCCGCCGCGCGTCACCGCCGCAGCCGGCAGCTTGGCGATGCCGCGATCGAGCTTGTTCTCGATCGTCGGCACCTGGTCGGCCTCGGGCTTGAACTGCAGCGCCCGGCGCCATTGATAGCGCGCCTCGACGACGCGGCCTTCCTGCCAATAGGCGTCGCCGAGATGATCGTTGACGGTGGGATCCTCGGGCAGCAGCTCGATCGCCTTCTCCAGCAGCTGCGTCGCGTTGCCGAACTCGCCGAGCCGGTAATAGGCCCAGCCGAGGCTGTCGACGATGTAGCCGTCGTCGGGCCGGAGCTCGACCGCGCGCTTCACCATGTTGAGCCCTTCGGCGAGATGCTCGCCGCGGTCGATCCAGGAATATCCGAGATAGTTCAACACCAGCGGCTGGTCGGGCTGCAGCTCCAGCGCGCGCTTCAAATCACCCTCGGCGCGCGCCCATTGACCCGAGCGCTCGAGCGCCGCGCCGCGGCTGTAATAGAGCCGCCACTGCGCGGGCTCGGCCGTGCCGATCCGCGCGATCGCCGCGTCATAGGCGCCGACAGCGTCACTAAAGCGGTTGCGTGCGCGCAGGAGATCGCCGAGCTCGACCAGCGGCTCGGGATCCTGTGGCCGCTCGGCGGCCATCCGCCTGAGCTCGGCCGCCGCTTCCTCGGTTTGGTCGAGCGCGTCGAGCGCGATCGCCGCCCGCAGCCGCGCCGCCCAGCCGAGCGGCGATTTCGGATCGATGGCGCGGTATTGCGCCAGCGCTTCGGCAGTATGCCGCTGGTCCTCGTCGATCTCGCCGACGAGCAGCTGCGCCAGCGCGAAGTCCGGCCTGAGGTCGAGCGCGACGCGCGCATAGACCAGCGAGGCGTCGAGCGTCTCGCGCTGGTCGAGCACGCTGGCGAGATCGAACAGCGCCTCGGCGATGCCGTCGCGCGGCGTGGCGATGATGCGTGGCGGCACCGTGCCTTGCGCAACGCGCTGCAGCGCTTCGCCGGTGATCTCGCCGTTCTGCTCGCGCGTCGCGAGGCGCTCGTAGAGCCGGCGCGCCTCGTCCCCGCGCCCATGGCGCTCGTAGAAATTGCCGGCTAGCTCGACGGTGCGCCAGGTGAGCCGCTGCTGGTCGCCGAGCGCGCGCCCGTAGGCTTGATCGGCATCCTCGACCCGGTCGGCGCCATCGGCGATCAGCGCCGCGTGCAGGTCCTTGAGCATCTGCACGCCGTGCAGCTGGTCGAGGCCTTTGAGCGCCTCGAGCGCCGGCTCCGGACGCTGCGCGCCGAGCTCGCACCAGGCGAGCAGCAGCGGGCCCGCCAGACGTTGCGCCCCCTCCGCCGGCAGCGACCGCGCGCGCGCCGCCGCTGCGGCGAAGTCGCCGGCTTTCGCCTCCTGCACCATCAGCACCAGCTGCGCCAGCCCGGCCCCCTGGTCGACCGTGACGATACGCTGCGCCAGCGGCACCGCATCGGCCACGCGCCCCTCGCTCACGCGCAGCACGAAGGTACGCCGCAACAGGTCGAAATTGTCGGGATCGGCGGCCAGCGCGTGGCTCATATATTGGGCCGCATGCGTATAGTCGCGCACCTGCTGCCCATGGCGCGCGGCGAGATAGGCGCCGAGCGCGCTCATCGGCGCCGCCTCGGGCGTCACGCCCGCGCCGCCGTCGCTCTCGCCGGTCGACACGCAGCCGGCCATGGCGGCAACAAGGCAGGCCGCCGCCGCGGCGCGTCCGGCCGCCGACCATCGCTGCAACACTGGCTTTGTGTCCATCGCCCTCTCGCCCGCGGCGCTGCGTAAACTGTGCCGCGCGGCTCGTCCTCTAGCGGCCGTCGGCCGCTGGATCGTGCCGCCACTATAGTGAATGCTTGTTAAAGAGAAAGAGGCGAGGTGCTAATTTCGCCGCATGGAGCAGAGGCAGAGTCTCGCCAATCTGCTGGGCTGGTATGTGGCAATGGGCGCCGACGAGGCGATCGAGGCGGAGCCGGTCGACCGGCTGGCGCCGCCAGCCGCAGCGCCGCTGC
>JASHRZ010000030.1 GCA_030037055.1 Alphaproteobacteria bacterium | reverse complement strand
CGACGCCGTCCGCCGGCGCCGAGACGATGACCCGCCCGGCGCCCGCCTCGAGATGCTTTGCGGCGCTCTCGCGCTTGGTGAAGAGGCCGGTGCATTCCAGCGCGACGTCGACCTTCAGCTCCTTCCACGGCAGCTTCCCCGGGTCACGCTCGGCCAGCACCCGCACCTTGCCGCGCCCAGCATCGATGAAATCCGCGCCACGAGCGATCTCGCCCGCAAAGCGGCCATGCACGCTGTCGTATTTCAGGAGATGCGCGTTCGACTCGACCGAACCGAGATCGTTGATAGCCGCCACTTGGACGTCCTCGTCGCGCTCAAGGATGGCGCGGAACACCAGGCGGCCGATGCGCCCGAAGCCATTGATGCCAACCCGAACCACCATGCCGTCCTCCGCGCCGATGCCGTAAGTCAGAAATGCGAGAAACAGCGCGCGAGACGGTCGACCCGCATCTCACCTCGGCCTCTCCGCCCCGCGGGGCGGAGAGGGAGGGACCCGCGTCGCGGGAGGATGAGGTGGGGCTCGATGATATCGCCTGCTGTCGCCAGCATTTCTCATTCCGGGTTCTAGGATAAGCGCCGCTCCGCCGCCTCCGCCACCTTCTCGGCGGTGAAGCCGAAATGGCGGAAGAGATCTTCCGCCGGCGCCGAGGCGCCGAAGCCGGTCATGCCGATTACCGTACCGCCGGCGCCGACATAGCGCTCCCAGCCGAAGGGCGAAGCCGCCTCGACCGCGATGCGCGGCACGGTGCCCAGCACTTCGGCGCGATAGTCCGGCGCCTGCGCGTCGAACAGCGCCCAGCACGGCAGTGATACCACCGCCGCGCCGATGCCGCGCGCCGCCAGCAGATCGCGCGCCGCCAGCGCCAGCGCCACTTCCGAGCCGGTGGCGATGAGCGTCGCCTGTCGCTTGCCCCCGGCCTCGGCCAGCACGTAGCCGCCGCGCGCCGAGCGGTTTTCCGCGCCGGCCTCGCGCCTGAGCGTCGGCACCGCCTGCCGCGTCAGCGCCAGCACCGAGGGCGCGTGACGCGAGCGCAGCGCCAGCTCCCAACATTCCGCCGTCTCCACCGCGTCGGCCGGGCGGAACACCTGAAGGCCGGGAATGGCGCGCAGCGCGGCGAGATGCTCGACCGGCTGATGCGTCGGCCCGTCCTCGCCCACCCCGATCGAATCATGGGTCATGACATAGATGACGCGCAGCCCCATCAGCGCCGAGAGGCGGATGGCAGGGCGACAGTAGTCGCTGAAGACCAGGAAGGTGCCGCCATAAGGCGCGATGCCGCCATGGACGGCGAGGCCGTTCATCGCCGCCGCCATGGCGTGCTCGCGCACGCCGTAATGCAGATAGCTGCCCAAGAAATCGCGCGCGGCGATCACCCGCTGGCCCTTGGCCTTGGTGTTGTTGGAGCCGGTGAGATCGGCCGAACCGCCGATCAGCTCCGGCAGCACCGGCACCAGCGCGTCGAGCACCTGCCCCGAGGATTGCCGCGTCGCGAGTTTTCGCGCCTCGGCCGCGAATTTGGCGCGGATGCCGGCGATGGCGGCGTCGAAGCCCGGCGGCAGAGCGCCCGAGCTCCGCCGTTCGAATTCGGCGCGAAGTGCTTCCGGCGCGGCCTCGAGGCGGCTCCGCCAAGCCGCTTCCTGCGCGGCGCCGCGCGCGCCCACCGCCTGCCACCAGCGGGCGACGTCGCCGGGAATGACGAAAGGCGGCTCCGTCCAGCCAAGGCGTCGGCGGGCGCCGGCGATCTCTTCGGCGCCGAGCGGCGCGCCATGGGCCGCGGCCGATCCCGCCTTGGTCGGCGCTCCGAAGGCGATGGTGGTGTGGCAGGCGATGAGCGAGGGAAGCTCGGTCTCCTGCGCGCGTGTCAGCGCCGCCGCGACCGCCTCCGGATCGTGCCCATCCACGGCGACGCTGTCCCAGCCCGCGGCGGTGAAGCGCTCGAGCTGGTCCTCGGAGGTCGCGAGCGCGGTGCTGCCGTCGATCGAGACCGAATTGTCGTCCCAGAGCACGATCAGCTTGCCAAGCCGCAGATGGCCTGCAAGCGAAATCGCCTCCTGGCTGATGCCTTCCATCAGGCAGCCGTCGCCGGCGACGACATAAGTGTAGTGATCGACCAGGTCGTCGCCGAAGCGGGCGTTGAGCAGCCGCTCGGCAAGCGCCATGCCGACCGCGTTGGCGAGCCCCTGGCCGAGCGGGCCGGTGGTGGTCTCGATGCCGGGCGCGTGGCCGTATTCGGGATGGCCGGCGGTGCGGCTGCCGAGCTGGCGGAACCGCTTCAGCTCCCCGAGGCTCATCTCGGGATAGCCCGTCAGATGCAGCAGCGCATAGAGCAGCATCGAGCCGTGCCCGGCGGAGAGCACGAATCGGTCACGGTCGGGCCAGGCCGGATGTGCCGGATCGAATTTGAGGAAGCGGCTCCACAGCACGGTCGCTGCATCGGCCATCCCCATGGGCATGCCAGGATGCCCGCTTTTCGCTTGTTCCACCGCGTCCATGGCGAGCACGCGGATGGCGTCGGCCATGCGCCTGAGCTGCGGGTCGCGCGGCGCCGACAAGGGCGAGGCAGTCGCGGCGGGGTCGGGCGGGGACGCGCTCATGGATCTGCCGGCAACTTGGTGGGTGGGCGGCGTCGCGTCAACCGATGTCCCGCGTCGCCCTCGGTTGCGGCTCGCCGCCTTTGCCGGTAAGGTCGCCGCCGTTTCCGCTGGGGCGTAGCCAAGAGGTAAGGCAGCGGATTTTGATTCCGCCATTCCCAGGTTCGAATCCTGGCGCCCCAGCCAACTCAAGTTATTGAAAGATCGACACTTAAGGCCGCCTTCGGGCGGCCTTCTCATGTCCGAATCGTGTTGCAACATGCTCACACGGAAAACGGCGGATTTCCGCGCGTTTCCACGCGGTCCCATTTGTTCCATGCAACACGCGCGCAACACGGACGAGCAGGTTTTGTTCCTTCGCCGATCGCATCCTAAGAGCCGCCAATCTTGGCGTGCGACGCGTGCCATGCTGCCAGCGTTTTCGCTCATTGTTGCTTAATGTATCGTCGCGCCGCCACCAGCTCAGCTCGGCGATGCTGCCTCGTCGAGCGAGGATCGAATCGCCGACTGAGTTCCGTGGCTCATCTTCCATGGGCAGCTCCACCTATCTCGCCTTGAATGGTGATTTTTGCGGCCCTCATAGCCGCGGGATCGGAGGAAACCGCGAGAAGAATGGGCGATACAATAGCACGAGACCTCGCTCCCCCGTGCTGCTCGACGGCTGCGCCAATCGAGCGTAAGCGGGTGACATGCGCGCTGATCGGATGCTTCCCCCCTCCGAGGATGCCGGTCACCGGCGCGCGCTAGGAATCACTCTCGGTCACTCGTATCTGATTGCTGTGATCCTCCTGGCGCTTGTTGCGCAAACTCGGGCGCTGGCGGCGGATTTGAACTCGCCTATTATGAATCGCCCGACGATTGCTTCCGAAATAAGGCGCGGTTCTGAGGCGGCTCTGGATTGCATTATCCCTTCGGTAGGCGACCCGCTTGCTTCGGCAAAGTGCATTTCCACGGCGGCGATCAAGAATAGTCAGAAGATGGCGACCGGTTCCGAATATTTTACTCTCGGGATAAATTATGGTGGCTGGCTGTGGGCGGACGACTCCGCGCTTTAAGACCTCCGGCCGAGATGCGGACGCCTGGAAGCGAGTCGCAGCAGCACTGTTCAGCACCTTTCGTGATTACCAGCATCAGCCAGGGATTACCGACGATCAGCTAATCGCCGCTGGAAAAGGCTCCAGCGATACAAAGGCCCGAATTGAATTATGGTCTCGGCAACCGCGACCGTTTTGAATTCAAACGCTTTCGATACCATCCCAACGGCATCAGTTCCGGGATTTAGGATGCTGCCCAAAGCGGCTCCGCTACGACGCCGAATAAAAGGATGAAGCCGACGATGTGTGGCAAACCCTACATCACCGTTGACCAAGCGATGGGCGCGAATGGGTCCGATGGCCCAAGCGCACGACGTGCGACGGCGACGGCAGACGGCGGAGACCACCGGCTATCCGGGCACGGATAGCCGAGCCCAAACCGCTAGGATCGCCCAGGACCGCATTAGAACGCGCTGGGGCGCGATCTTGTCCCGGCCGCTTTCTGCTGCTGGACCGCGGCGCCGGCCGGGACCCCACGTCTTTACCTTTGCTGCGTGCTGTATTCGATTTGGGCGGGAATGTCCCGTCGCGATGGGCGCCGATAAGCCGCCGACCACGACGACGCGTCCGCGCGGTATTCGCCGGATCGGCGCGATTGACGCTCGCGCTGGCGGCCGCTGCACGCGATCGAGAACCCACTCGGCGCCGCAGATCAAAAAGCGCCGCGCCCTCAGATGATCCACTACTCCCGCCGAGTTCGATTCCGCCACCATTGATATAGATCAATGCGCCGCGGCCCTATCAGCCCACCGTGCGAATAACGTCTGATTCCACACTATGCAATTGCAAAGCATAAGCGGGATCACAGCCCAATCTTAGGGAGATCGCTATGGGGTACGTGACGTGGATACTGGCGGTGCTCGGCTTAGCCGCAGCCGTCGTCATCGGTTTGGTAATCGTCTATCTCGTGGTCAACGGTATTAGCAATTTGATGAAGCTGCGCACCCGCCGGCGGACGCTGGTCCTGCACGGGTGAGCAAGCTGAAGTTGTTTGACGAAACCCGTCGTTGTCTTGCTGAAGGCGAGTGGGGTCTGTGGGGACTATCCGGTTGACGTACCAAGCCCCCAAGGTGTAGGATCGCCTCAGAGTTGAGAGGCACCTATGACCGACAAGAAGCTTGATATCCGCCACCCGATCTTCAACGACGACAACGCCGCTCGCGAGCACCTAGAAAGCCTGCTATGGCCGCAAGGCCCGGTCTGCCCGCGCTGTGGCGTCATGAGCGCCCGCATCACCAAGCTGCAAGGCACGAGCACCCGCCCAGGCGTCTATAAGTGCAAGGACTGCCGCAAGCCGTTCTCCGTCACGGTCGGAACCGTCATGGAGCGTTCGCATATCCCGCTGTCCAAGTGGGTTCTTGCGGCGCAACTCATGGCGTCCAGCAATAAGGGAATGAGCGCGCTCCAACTGCAACGGATGATCGGGACCAATTACGAGACGGCTTGGTTCCTGTTCCATCGGCTGCGCGAGGCGGCGGTTGACGTGAACCCCGGTCCTTTGGGTGGCGCGAACAAGGTTGTTGAGGCCGACGAAAGCTACATCGGCGGCAAAGCCAAGAACAAGGCTTTCGGGCTGCCGCCAAAGAAGATGGCTGTCTTCTCGCTGGTCGAGCGGGAAGGCTGTGCGCGCTCGCGCTATGTCGCGGACGTGACGGCGGCGACGCTGCGCGAGGCGATCGTGACCCAAGCCGATCGCAAGTCCTATCTCATGACCGATGAGGCGGCGGTTTACGAGAAGCTGGCGCCGAGTTCTCCGGCCACGGCACCGTCAACCACTAGGCCGAGGAGTATGTGAAGACCGGCGGCTTTCACACACCAAACGGTGGAGTCGTTCTTCGCGCTGCTAAAGCGCGGCGTCTACGGCAATTTCCACCACATAAGCGAGGCTCACCTTCACAGATACCTCGCCGAAGCCGATTTCAAATACAACACCCGCCACATCTCGGATAGCGAGCGTGGCGAGGAACTGCTGCGCGGCGCCAAGGGTAAGCGACTCCTGTATCGACAGCCTGACCAAGCCGCGAACGGCTAAGCAGCACCTTGGCGCTTTCCTGCGCTGGCGCGCTTGCCGCGAGAAGTAGCCTTCTTCCCCCTCGGCCGTTCCGGGCGCGGCTGAGGGGGCGTTTTCAGGAGCCTCAATAAGAGCGCGTCACGGCGCTGCTGATCGGCATCGTCCTTGGCGTCCATGTAGGGAGGATAGCATGAAGCCAAGCGTTACCGCACCAGGGGAGAGACTCACCTATCCTGTTATGCGTGCACTGGAGGAACTTGAGAAAGGACCCCCGCGGTCGGCGATAATCGTGGGTGGCGCAATTCTTGACGAGTGGCTCCGCAAAGCGATCGAGGGGCGCCTGCTTCAGGGGGAGCCCGGTACTCTCAAGGCGATGTTCAAGCCGGAAGGCGATCTGGCCGGGTTTGAGTCAAAGGTTCGACTCGCGTTCATGCTCGGCATGTTCACCAAAGAGACGCGGAACAACCTCATGGCCGTCAACTCAATCAGGAATCGTTTCGCTCACCACCTCGACGTGAACTCTTTTGACACCCGAAGCTGACACCGTTTATCGACAAGCTATCCGTCGCCTACCGACGACACGCAAAGGACGACATATTCGGCGGTATGTCGCGCGAACCGCTTCCAAGGAAGCGTCAAACCGGGACAAGGTGATATTCGTTCTCAGGCGACTGTTGACCTATCTTGCATTGGTCAACTGGTAGCGACCGCCCCCCGATTTTGGCACGCCGTCTTTCTGACGCGCGCATGCGACATCGCGCGGAATATCCGCAAAACCAAATCATTCTCGGCGCAATCGCGAGGGTCATAGTCGAGATAAACGCCGACTCCCGCCTCAATCATCTCGGGCGTGATCTCACTCGAAGGTGAACCATGATGCGAGAAAAGTATCCCATTCCCGTCTTCACAAGATAGGACTACGAACCCTTCAGGCGTCTCCCGGGTCTCGATCTTCGCAACACCTACGATGAATGGGCGCAGCTCCATAAGGACACTACGAGAGAACTCATCCGCGCTGGGCACGATGTTGTCCCGATCGAGGTACACTCGGACGAGTTCGCCCGGTTCCTTGCTTCGCGCAACGTCGCAGCCAATCGAAAAACGCTTCTCGACTTCGCCGTCGAAAGGCACGCGGGAAAGCAGTACTAGGCGCGACCATCCCGGCGTCCTGGCAGCAGACATCGCGCAGGCGCGGATAAGTCCCGCGAGCCGATGCGCGGTAATTTCGAGTTCTGAAATCTCCGTTTCCGGAGCGGCGTCGACCGAGAGCATCTAAATACCTCATCGTCATGCCGCGGCCCGCGCCTGTAAAGAACTCCTCCTTTTGACGTTACGAAATGAACCGGCCTGTCATCACGCAAAGGCTGATCTACATCTCGTATTCTGGTACGTCAACCGGATGGTTCCCGGGTGGTTCGTGCGATCGCTCGTCCCGTCCGCAGCATGTGCGAGCGCCCTCGCCGGCTGAATCGTAGCAAGGTGGCTCACCGACCTGGAACGGCACTGGCATCATGCGAACAGTACAAGAACATATCTGACCATCAAAACCTCGCATTACAGCTTGTCTTCGGCGAATTGCTCTTGCTGCTGCGTTCGAATGCTTCTAAGAATGAATATATGCACGGCCATAATTCGTTTTCCTAGGTTAGCGTTTTCCACACCGCTGACGTGACTAATGGATAAAAATGCTGCAAGATTGCAATCGCACATGAATTTCATCCGCGCGCGGCCGCAATTGATTCATAGTCATGATCATGATCCCGCTGTTGCGACGAGCGCAATGAAACGACAGGCCCAGCAGGCTGCTCAAAAACGTTTTGGAAGGCTCTCGATGCGTAACGATTCGAAATCGCGATCAAGGCGCACGAAAGAATCAACCGAGCGTCTCTTCGGATTCGAATGTTGCGCACCGGTCACGCCTTTTTGAGTTTTTCAGCAACCTGCTAGGGGCCAGGAGGGGAGTGGGGCGATGGGGATATGGCGAGCAACGGCGGGAGCGGGTCTTCTGGTGGCGCTCCTCGCTCTATTTCTTCTGAAGCCCTCTGCGGCGCTGGCCACGCCGGGCTTCGCCCGCCAGACCGGCCTCGCCTGCGAGGCCTGCCATACCGTTTTCCCCGAGCTCACGCCGTTCGGACGCCTCTTCAAGTTCAATGGCTACGTCTTCAGCAACGTCAAGCAGCTTCAGGACATTAACGAGAAGAGCCAGAGCACGCTCGCCATGACCGAATTCCCGCCGGTCGCGGTGCAACTTCAGGCCTCGGTCACTTCGCTCGGGCATTCGCTGCCGGATACCGGGGCGCCGGCCGTCGTGGACCTGTCGCAGAAGAATACGGCGGAGTTCCCGCAGGCGCTCAGCATCTTCTACACCGGCAAGATTTCCGACAATCTCGGCGCTTTCCTGCAGGTGACGTGGGATCCCACCAGCAACTCAATCGGCATCGACAATTCCGATCTGCGCTTCGCCGACCATGGTTCGCTCCCTTGGGTCAGCGCCAGCGATTTCATCTATGGCATCACCGTCAACAACAACCCAACCGTGGAGGACGTCTGGAACAGCACACCCGCCTGGGGCTATCCCTTTATCCTCACCAATGTTGGCGTGCCGCGGATCGCCACCGCGCTGATCGACGGCCCGCTCGCCCAGCAAACGGCGGGTGCCGGCGGCTACATCTGGGCGTTCAACCACCTCTATCTGGAGGCCAGCGTCTATCGCTCATTTGTAACCGGATTTACCAACAGTATCACCGGCGGCCCAGGCCCGCTCGACAGCACCGTGCCCGGCACGAGGCTCAGCAGCACCGCCCCCTACTGGCGCGGCGCCTGGGAGCAGGATTGGAGCCGCAACTCACTCTCTTTCGGCACCTTCGGCATCAAGGCTGACACACATCCCTCCGGCATCGGCCAGGGGGGACCGTCGGATACCTTCACCGACCTTGCGCTCGACGCGCAGTATCAGTATATCGGCGACAGCCACATCGTCTCGGCCTACGCCACCTGGATACATGAGGATCGCGACTTCAACGCGATCCCCGCCGCCCATCCGCACAACACGCTTGACACCGTGCGGCTCACCGGCAGCTATTTCTACGACCGCAAGGTCGGCGGATCGCTGCAATATTTCTCGACGACCGGCAGCAGCGACTCCGTGCTTTACGCAGCGGCCCCTGTCATCGGCAGCGCCAATGGCAGCCCGGACACGCAGGGCGTCATCGCCGAGCTCGATTACCTGCCCTGGCTCAATACCAAGCTCGGCGTCCAATATACCGCCTACACGAAGTTCAACGGCGCGGCGACCAATTACGACGGCACCGGGCGCAACTCATCCGACAACAATACGCTCTACGTCTTCGTCTGGGTCGCCTTCTAGAGGAGGAAGCATCGTGAAAGCGAACGCACAATTCCTGACGCTCGCATGCCTCCTTCTCGCCACCAGCGCCGCCGAGGCCGCCGATAGCAGCGCCGCGCTCGAACTCGTCAGGCGCGAATGCTCGACCTGCCACGGGCCCCAGGGCGTCAGCACCTCGCCGACTTTCCCCAACCTCGCGGCGCAAACGCCGCAATACCTCGAGGCCCAGCTCAAGGCCTTCCGCGACCGCTCGCGCGCCGACCCTCATGCCCAAGCCTTCATGTGGGGCATGGCGGCGCAGCTCACCGA
>JASHRZ010000401.1 GCA_030037055.1 Alphaproteobacteria bacterium | reverse complement strand
GAAGCTGCGCCGCCACGACCGCACCGACGCTTCCGCAGTCGAGGGAACAACGGTCGTGCTGGTGCGGCGCCGCCGCCCTTGACCCGAGCCGCACACATCGTATCGCCGGTCAAAACGCTCTCGGTGCGGTGTGGACCCGAGTAGGAGCATGCGGTCGAGACGGCTTCGTGCAGCTGGGAGATCCCGCTGAAACCCTTTTTCGCCATAAGGTTCAACGCGGCGCCTATGAGGAGTCAGACCTGAAGAAAAGGCTCCAGGAGCTCATGCATCCAAAGTTCCAGCGGTTCGAATTGCAGCTCCCGAGTGGAAGGCACATCGAGGTCCGAAGCAACCCGATGCCGGCCGGGGGCGTCGTCAGGACTTACACCGACATCACCGATCGAAGGCGCCTCGAAGCCGATCTCCGATCCGCGCCGAGGCGGCAAACAGGGCGAAATCCGAATTCCTCGCGAATATGAGTCACGAATTGCGCACGCCGCTCAATGCGATCATCGGCTTCTCGGATCTCGTCGCCCGCCAGACGCTCGGACCAGTCAGCCCCGCGAAGTATCTTGAATATATCCGCGATATCCGAGCAAGCCGAGAGCATCTTCTGTGTGATCAACAACATCCTCGATCTCGCCAAGGCCGAGGCGGGAAGGCTTGAACTGCGCGAGGCCACGCTCGACGTTGCGGGCGTCCTTGAAGCGTGCATGTGCATGATAGAGGTGGCGGGGCCGAAAGGGGTGTCAGCGTCGTTCTTGAGGTCATTGCCGATCTTCCGTCTCTCATGGCCGACGAAGGCCATGTGAAGCAGATGGCACTCAATCTGCTGTCGAATGCCGTCAAGTTCACCCGGGACCGCGGACAAGTGGTCGTCGGCGCCTCTCTCGACGTCGAGGGACGGATGGTTCTAACCGTCAGGGACAATGGCATCGGCATGTCCGAGGACGAGATTCCGCTGGCGCTCGAGCCTTTCCGCCAAGTCGACAATCGTCTCAGCCGCCGCTACCAGGGCTCGGGGCTCGGACTGCCTTTGGCCAGAAGACTGGCGGAGCTGCACGGCGCGACCCTGACGATCGCCAGCGCACCGGCCCATGGGACGGCGGTCTCGATTGCATTTCCGGCGCATCGCGTTGTCAATCGGCATTGACGCCGCACAACCACGCCACGCACTTCCCTCGGCTCGGGCGTGACAGCTTGCCCGGATGATTCCATCCACAGACATCTGCCCAATTCCGATGAATAACGGGATTGTCAAGGCTTTTCGCCGATGCCGCGGAACCGAAACCGAGCTTTCGGCGCCCGATCTAGATCGTGTTCGTCCAGGGCAATGCCCGGCACCCTGCGCAGCGTCTCAAGGGCGCTAGACGATTCCCTAGGTGTTGGCCGAGCTCTGAAACACCGCCACGGCTATCTCGGCTTCGACAAGCGCCGCCAATCTGATTCGGCTCTCGCGCTCTTCGGCGTTTCCGGCAAGCTCGGCCCAGCTACGGTACCAAGCGGCCAGAGATTTTAGCGCCTCGATTTCCCTCCGCGGATTGGCCGGGTAGAGGTGTGCATTGTTCCAGCCCATCGCAGCGTGGATCACGGCGTGTTGGGCGCTCGACGCCAATGCCCGCGTGGACAAAGCGCAGAATCCGCTCGATGCCGCCACAGCCAGTGTGCAGGTAGTGAAGACTGGCGATACTTATCAGGCGGTGCCCGCGGATACCACGGGTGCGCGGTCCTCGAAGGATGCTCTGAAAGGCGCGCGCGAGCGGATCGCAATTCTGCAGGACAACCAACTGTCGACCGAAGCCGCCGGCGCCGCGCTTGCTTCGCTTGAGGCGGCCATCCAGGCGGCGCTCAAGCAGCCGACCGAGGAGCTCAGCAAGGCGAAAGGCGATGCGGCCGCCGCGCAGACGCAGTTGCGAGCGGCGTATGCGAAGGCGACCGGTGCGAAGCCCGATCAATATCGCCGGCAATATGCCGACGCGAAGGCGCGCTACGACAAGGCCGTTTCGGCGCTGCCCGAACCGGACCAGCAGCGCCTCGTCGCCCTCCCTGCCACGCTCGACACGCCGCCATGGCCGGATTTCAAGGCGGCGGTCGCCGCCCTCGATGCGAAAATCGCCCTCGTGCGCAACCGCGCGGAAAATGCGCGGCTGGCCGTCATGACGAAATACGGCGATCTCGTGCGCGCCGACAACGAGCTCGGAGATCTGTCGTAGGTCATTGCCAATGACCGCGTCGCCGGTGCGGGCCTTGCCGAACAGACTCTGAAGGAGTTGGGCGCCGAGAAATTCGACGGCGAGATCGCCGAGGAATTCAAGTCGTTGAAGGAGTCACTCGAAAAGGCCAAGAAGCGGTTCGAGAAGGCAGACAGCCGCCTCGACAAGCTCGATCTTCTGCGCAAAGGCGTGGGAGCCGGAAAAGAAGGCGCCGAGATCATCGAGAAAGTCCATGGCTGGACCGAGACGATCGTCAAGACGTCGAGATCGTGGGCAAGTCGGCCGACACGGTTTTGACCGCGAAGAAGCTCTTCGATCAGCTAGGCCGCGATCCCGCGTAAGGAATCGACGCCCTTGCGACCATGCTGGAACAGGTCAACAGCCGAGCCGAAAAAGTCCCGGTGATTGGCCAGACACTTAGCCGCTTTATGGGCTTCTACGCCAAAGGTGCGCGCGCTTGCGGCGATGCGGCGGTCAAGATTCAGCAGAAGATCATAGAAACGGAGATGGACAATTTCATGTCCAATCCCACGCCCGAGCGGCATCTCTATACCGCCAGTGAAATCGATGCGATGGCCTTCGGCAAAATGCAGACATCGAAAAGATCATCAAGATGGCGCAGGTCGGCCGGCTCGTATTCCTTCTGCACGCCTCAGGCCTTGGCGAGGCGCACGATGCCCGCTGGTCTTAGAGGGCGAACTCGCCTCGCCATGTGTGGCTTTGGCACCAAGCTGCCGGAGACCAGCGATGCTTTGAAGGTCCGCTGCAGCCCGCTTAGCCGACCCCGCTAAGGCGGCGTTGACCCACTGCGGACGTCCAGCTCCGGGCCTGCGGGCGCGACAAACCTCGGCGCGTGGGCTATAAAATCCCTACGCTTTGCTTGACCCTGTGGCTCGAGGAACGCGCATGCAATTCTCTCAAAAGTCCCATACCCGCCGGGCTATCGTCATTGGCGGCTCTATTGCGGGATTGTTTGTTGGAGCCTTTCTTCGCCGGATTGGCTGGCACGTTGATATCTATGAGCGCTCCTCTATTGAGCTCATCGGCCGTGGCGTTGGAATCTTCGCCACCCATCTGGAATTATTCGAGGCTCTCGACAAATGCGGCGCGGGCACCGTCGACATCGGCGTCATTGTCTACAAGCGCGTCACGTTCGACCGTACGGGCAAAGTTATTGCCGAAAAGCCTCAGCTCCAGATCGTCACATCCTGGGACCGGCTGCGGCAGGTCCTATTGAAGGCCATCGATAGACAACACTATTACTTCGGACACGTGTTCGAGCGCGTCGAGCAAGACGGCAGCGGCGTCCATGTTCATTTCGCCAACGGACGCAGCGAACGGGCAGATCTCCTCGTCGGATGCGACGGGTTCCGATCGAGCGTACGTGGTTACCTCGCTCATCAAGTGCAGCCGATCTACTCGGGCTATTTTATTTGGCGCGGCGCGCCAAATGAAGCCGATCTTTCGCCGCAAACCCGCGAGACTATGTTCCCCTATTACTCCTTCTTCCTGGGGGACCAGCTTCAGGCTCTGGGCTACCCGATTTCAGGAGCTGACGACGAATTGCGTATGGGCCACCGACGCTACAATTGGGGCTGGTATCGCGTTGCGGACGCGCCGAAGTTGAAGCAGATGTGCACGGATGACGAAGGGCGTGAATACGAATTCGGAGTGCCGCCACCGCTCGTGCGCAAGGACTTGATTGCGCGCATGCGGGAAGAAGCCGAGACTTTGCTGCCGCCGCAGTACCTCGATTGTCTCCGCCACATCGACCAGCCGTTCTTCACGCCGGTCTACGATTTCTGCTCACCCAGCTTGGTTTTCGGCCGCGCGGCACTGGTGGGCGATGCGGCGTCGACGCCCCGCCCCCACATTCGGTTTGGCGTCTCTAAGGCCGGCGCAGAAGCGCAGGCGCTGGCGGAGGCGCTTTCCAATTACGACGACATTGACCAAGCGCTCACGGCGTACAACGCCGTCCGCCAGCCGCTTAGTGAGCGCATCGTCGGGCACAGTCGTAGGCTCGGCACGCAACTCGGCGTGGGCATCGGGACCGACGAAGATCGCAGGATGGCAAATTTGCTGCAGACGCCAAAGGGCATCATGGATTGGATTGCAATGCCGAATTTCCTGGAAACACGACCCTAGGGACCGGCTCGATTTTCTGGGGTTGACCGGAAAGGCTGCACGTCTGCAGTTGGCATGTCGCGTCATTTCGATGCGCTGCAATAATTCGGCGGGTCTCTGAGACATAGCGGACTTTACAAGCCATCCGGCTGCATGTTTATGAGTTCACGTGCTAGTTCGGCCGAAGGGAGGCGATATGACGCTGTCAGAACACATCTTCGTCGTCGACGCCGAGGTTCACCTGAGCGTCGAGGCCGCGTGGAATGAATGGTACAACAA
>JASHRZ010000400.1 GCA_030037055.1 Alphaproteobacteria bacterium | reverse complement strand
AGGGGTCGTTCCGCTCCGAGGCGCGCCTTTATGTCCGCCACGCGCTGGCGCAGAAGGCCGACGCGCGCTTCGCCGTTCTCGCGCAGAACGACGATTTCGGCCGCGACTATCTCGCCGGCATACGCGACGAACTCGGCGACGGCTTTGAAAAGCGCGTGACGGTGGCGACCTATGAGGTCGCCGATCCGACGATCGACTCGCAAATCACCGGTCTGCGCGCGACGAACGCCGACGCGCTGATCGGCGCGGTGACGCCGAAATTTTCGGCGCAGGCGATCCGACGCGTTTACGAACTCAACTGGAAGCCGATGTTCTTCCTGTCCAATGTGGCGATCTGGGTGAACTCGGTGATGGAGCCGGCGGGCGTGGAGAAGGGCGTTGGCATCGTCTCCTCCGCCTATGTCAAGGATCCGACCGATCCCGACTGGAACGGCGATCCCGGCATGGCGCAATGGCGCGCCTTCATGAAAAAATACATGCCCGACGCCGACGCCAGCGACCAGAACTACGTCAACTCGTTCAATTGGGGCATGGTGCTGGTGCAGGTGCTGAAGCAGTGCGGCGACGATCTCTCGCGCGAGAACATCCTGAAGCAGGCGACGAACCTGCACGACCTGGCGCTGCCGATGTTGCTGCCGGGCATTACGGTGAGCACCTCGCCAACCGATTATTATCCGGTCAAGCAAATGCAGCTGATGCGCTGGGACGGCAAGCACTGGGTCCGCTTCGGCGAGGTGCTGTCGGGGACCTAGCGCGACCGCCCGGCCTATCGCACTCACGCATCCGATGCCGAGTGGGGGCAGCCGCGTGCTCCGACCCGGCGCACACACAAGGGTTTCTTTCGCGGGGTTTTCGCTACTGGGTTCGCTCCTACTTCGAATAGAAGTACGATACGCTAGCGGGGCTCGGACCTGTGCGGTTTGCCTCATTGCGCCTTCGAAAGGCAGCCACGCTCGCCATAGCGGGAACCCGTCAACTCACAGTCGCGCGTCTCATCGTACTGGTAATAGGCGCGGACCTCTGCAATGAGCCGCGATCGCATCACGTACCGCTCGCCGCCGCGGAAATTCATGCGATGCTCTCCGCTCCTCGGCACACAGCTCCGTCCGATGACAATCTCTTCGCCCTTTGGAAGCGCATGATCGATCCGCCAAACCGGCCGACGGGGAAACTTGCGCCAGTATCGCGGCAGTTGCCCGGCACCTCGAATTGGCTAGTGGATTGCGGGCAAGAAGTCGTGATCGACACCGAGAGAAAGAGTGCTCATTAGCACATCGAGATCGCCAGAATTGCAGCCTTCGAAGTACCTATTGACGGTCTGGACGTTCGACCCCAGGCCCATCACCTCCATCGCCCTGGCGCTGCTGGTGCTTCCGATCATCGGTCGCTTGTCTTCAGGCGCAAGCAGATCTCGTGCTCGAGTCAAGAGCGGCAGTGCCGCAATGTCGGCCGCATGGCTGCTCTTCGTTCGACCGGGGCAAAATCCACGCGCTCGGGGGCCTGGTACCTTTCTGGCCGCGCCGGGACGTGAGCGGCGTCTGGGCCATCAGCGGGATCTCGCTCGCCTCGTTTGCCGATCAGAGCTGGCGTACGCGCCGCGCCATCGCGTCTTGCCACACTTTCGCGCGGTCATCGTCGAAGACCAGTTCTGGATCGGCCGGCGCCGTGAACCAGCCGTGTCGGGCGATCTCGTCTTCGAGCTGACCGGGACCCCAGCTGGCACATCCGAACGCGATGAGTGTTTTGGCGGGACCCCTCTTGTGTGCGATGTCGGTCAGGATTTCGCGTGTAAACGTCAATGCCAGATGCTCGCCGATATCCAGCGTCTGGGCGCGATGATAGTCCACGCTGTGCAAAACAAAGCCGATCTCCGGTTCAACAGGCCCGCCGGCGAACAGGGGCACGCGTCCCTCGACGCCCCCTGGGTCTTCGCCGATCATTTCCATGAGGCTTGCAAGAGACTGGTTCCCGACGGGCCGGTTGATGACGATTCCGACGGCGCCGTCCCTGTTGTGCCGCACCATCAGAACGACGGTACGGTCGAAGCGCGGGTCACCAATATCCGGCGACGCGACCAGCAGTTGACCGGCGAGCGAGGTACTCTCGGGCGCCACCTCCGGCTTCGATCGCGCGGATGCCGACAGGGTAGCCAGCATCACCAGCACGACGAACCCTGAAATTGGGCGCTTGGGCCAGCTTCGGATCACGGGCTACCTGACCGGTTATTGTTGCAAATAAAGTTCCCGGCCGTGCCCAGGCCGCGCCGTCCGGCTTCGGAGCGCGGCGCCTAATGGCGCGCCTGACCTCCTCCGGAGTTGCGATGCTGCCGCGCGCGAAACCTGTCCGTCAAGTGTTGTCACGGCCGCCGTCCCTACAAGTTGCAGCGCTGGTAATTTAGCGATCCAAGAAGGTCGCAGGAAAGAAAGCGTGGATCGGCACCGCGGACGCGCATCGGTCGGCGGCGCTCCAAGCGTCGTGATCGCAGCGCGAACCTCGGCTCCCTCGGCATTGCCCTCGCGCCGCATTTGGTCGCCACCGGCCTTCGCGAGCGCTTGCTCCCCATGCTGCGGGCCGGCCGGCTTTGCGCTCTCGATGCGTCGAAGACAGGTCATGCGGCAACGTCCATGACCGCGGACACCGTCGACACCAAGGATGCCGGATCTGCGGCAAGACAACACCCGGCATGACATTTCTGAATGCGGCATGCGCCTTCGGCAACAGTTATCATTATCAACTTACTGACGAGGCGAACTAAGTGTCGTCAGCGATTTGACCTGCCACCATGCAAAAGGCGGAGAGCGAATTTGTCAGCCGCCCTTGGCACGCGGCCGAGACGATCTCGTTATGCTGGCTCTTTCGGCAAAGTTGGGGTGACTCCCAGGTCGCGCGTGCCAAAGCCCTCGGAAATCCAACCCTGGACCGGTCCACATCCTCCTTGGCTGCCGCGAGCCTTCGTCATATGCCGGCTATGTGACGACGGGCCGCTGCCGCCAGGCGCGCGGCCCAGACGATGGCCGCTCCATACGCCGGCATGCGGGCTTCAGTCAAGGTTGATTAACTGAGAAAGAACGTCTGTCGCGTGCCATCGTCGATCCGAAGCGGGTTGGTTGGAGCATGACCACGGGCTTGTTCTCGAA
>JASHRZ010000399.1 GCA_030037055.1 Alphaproteobacteria bacterium | reverse complement strand
CGATCAGAATTCCGCCGAGCATCGCCCGCTACTCCGCGCGCCCCATTCCGCCGGCTCATGCGCCCATGAGGCGGAGGAGGTCGCCCTGCAACTCTGGCTTTACACCACGGAAATAGCGGACGACGTGGATCTCGAGGGCGACAGGACCGTCGGCACCCCGGACTCCGGCGCGGACGGATCCTCCTCGAAGAAATAGGACAACGACACCTGCGGCACCCGCGCGGCGGCGGCAATGCGAGCGCCGCTGATGCTGCTGCGCGGTCTCGTATTTGTTGATGGCGTGAAAGCTCATACCCAACGCGGCGCCAAGCGCCTTCGGGCTGAGCCCGGCAAAGGTGCGTGCCGAGCGCAGCCGCTTGCCGATGAGAGCATCCGTCAGGGCTGAGCGTGCCTTGTGAGCGCGAGGGGTGGACTTCGTGCGCGGGAGATCCGTCGCGCTCATGCCGATGTTGCCGCAGCGGCCGAAGAGGCTAACCAAACGCTACACCGTTCTTTGTCATAAGTTTAGAGAAGCTGGCGAAAGTTCGTGCGTCGTTTCCCCTGTCAGGCGATTGGGGTCATTGCCCTCCTTATCGAAATCTCCACGACGACCGACCTCTGGGATCGACGGGTCCACGGCATCAAGATGCGGTCATGGCGGACTCTGATGAAGCCGGCGCGCGGCGTCTGAAACGTAGCATCGCAAGTGTCTAGCCGAAGCCGTGAGTAGAGCCACGGTCTCTGCGACGATCTGCTGATCGCGCTCGATGCGGGCGAGTTGATGCGATTGCTTGTCCAGGCGCGCCTTGAACCGTTCGTCGAGCCTATCTCGATGAAGATCTCTCGGAACGGCTAGCAACCATGGCAGCGAAGCCGGGGTCGTCGAAGACCCTAAGCCGCATCGTGGAACTCATCGACATCGCGGCCCACCTGCAGCAAACTTTCACAGGGCAGGTATATTCCCGTGAAGCCCGCGCCGAAATGTTCCCCGACAGCCGCGTTCCCGAGATGCGACGAGCGAAGAGACTGCGCTCAAAGAAGCGGGTGCTCATCAGGGTCGGCGCGAGATCCGCCCACAGCTTGCCGCGATTCTTCCGCCATAGCTGGACCACGGGCAACGCCTGCCTGAAGGTCGGCCAGGCGGCGAGGGCGGGGCCGGGCTTCTCTATAGCAAGAACCCGCTGGGCAGCGCCGGCCCGTCCGAGGGCAAGGTCTTCGGCATGCGCGCCGAAGTCGGCAATCGATGCAAAAATGCGGTAGCCCCAATCTTCGCTCGAAAGCGCGACGGGATCTGGCGCGGCGCGCGAGCGGCAAGCACGTAAAGCGCCGCCGCCAATGCTCGACGGCCAAGCTTGTCGGCGCTGATAGCGACGCGAATGCCGCTGTCGTTTGGCTGCATGTGGATGCAGCCGAGATTGAGCGCACGGACGATGTAGCCAGCGAGGGAGCCCCGATAGTCGAGGCGCCGCATCAGCTCCCGAGACCCCTCCGACCAGCAGCGCCCGCTCTCGTCGATGAGGATCCCGCCGCGCATCGCCCTGGTCCGCGGGGCCGTCGGGCTAGATCATGAGCTGTATGAGGTCGAAGATCTCGTTCTGCTGATGCTCTTCCAAGGTGCAGAACGGGCGAATGATATAGGCTTCTTTGGGAGTGAGCACCGTGGGATCGCCGGCCGCGTGCGTCATCACCGGCAGGTCTTCCTCGAAAAAGAAAGCGAGCGAAACCTCGATGGCTGTGGCGGCGGCGGCCAAATGCACGGCGCCCAGCCGGCGCCGTCCGCTTTCATCATCTCTGATCGCCCGCACGCTGATGCCTAAGGGACGGGCAAGCGCCACTCGGCTCACGCCGGTGATTTGTCGCCCATAGCGGAGCCGCTTTCCGACGAGTACGTCGGTGAGCTCCGATTGCTTGCGCGCGCGAGCAGGTTTCTGCGCCATTTCCTCGCCATCGCAAGGCTGCGGCACCGACATCGACTCTTTTTATATGGGGGAGACAAGAAGGTTCTGCGCACTGCCGTGCAATCCGCACCGCTCAATGCGCCGCCCGCCGCAGCCGGTCGTTGATGGCGAGGCCGAGGCCGTGCGCGGGTATGGGCATCACGGCGATCCCCGCAAATTCCGGCCGGTCGAGCGCGCGCAGCGCGGCGAAGAGATTGACCGCGGCCTCGGTGAGATCGCCCTTGCGCGACAGCCAGCGCACTTCCTTGGCGCCGCGTGGCGCGCGCGGGCCGAAAGCGAGAAGCGCCTCGCCCGGTCGCGCCTCTTTCGCGTCGAGCCGCAGGGGCAGGGCGGGCGCATAGTGCCGCGCCAGCAGGCCTGGCGACCGCGGCGTCCCGTCGCTCGCCGTCGCGCGGTCGAGCGGACCGAGGACCTCTTCGATCGCCTCCGCCGCGACGCCGCCCGGTCGCAGCAGCGTCGGCCGCGGCGACATCAGGTCGATCACCGTCGATTCGAGCCCGACGCGGCACGGCCCCCCATCGAGCACAGCGGCGATGCGGCCGTCGAGCTCGTCGAGCACGTGCGCGGCGGTGGTTGGGCTGATGCGGCCCGAGCGGTTGGCGCTGGGCGCGGCGATCGGCCGGCCCACGGCGCGGATGAGCGCGCGCGGCAGCGGATGCGCCGGCACGCGCAGCGCCAGGCTGTCGAGCCCGGCGCTCGCGAGCAGCGTCACCGGGCAATCGGGTGCGCGCGGCAACACGAGGGTGAGGGGACCCGGCCAGAAGCGCTCAGCCAGGCGCTCGGCGCGCGCATCGAACACCGCCAGAAGGCGCGCGGCCGCGGTGTCGATAACGTGGATGATCAGGGGATTGAATCGCGGCCGGGCCTTCGCCGCAAAGACCGCCGCCACCGCCCGCTCGTTTGTCGCGTCGGCGCCGAGGCCATAGACCGTTTCGGTCGGGAACGCGACCAGCGCGCCGGCGCGCAGCAATTCCGCTGCGCGGTCGAGATCGGCCGGGGTGAGACGTTCCGTCACGACAGGGGCAAGCTCGGCGGTCATGGCGCGGCAGAATATGCTATAGTGACGATCTGACGGGCGAGGCAAATCGTCTCGCCCGGACGCGCCGGGCACGCGTCGAACCTTCGGGGAGCGGCGATCATGGCGGCGAAGATCATCACCATCGCGCAACAGAAGGGCGGTGCCGGAAAAACGACGTTGGCGGCGCATCTTGCCTTGGCCTGGGCAGCGGCCAGCCGCGTTGCGATCATCGATATCGATCCGCAGGCGAGCCTCGCCACCTGGTTCCGCTTGCGCCGGGAGCGACTTGGCGCGCTCGCGCCGGGCATCGAGGTCGCGGCCCTGGGCGGCTGGCGAGTCGCCGGCGAAGTCGAGCGCCAGGCGCGCAGTCACGACATCGTCGTCATCGACAGCGCGCCGCACGCCGAGACGGAGGCTCGCATCGCCGTGCGGCTGGCGAGCCTGGTGCTGGTGCCGGTGCAGCCCTCGCCGATGGATGTCTGGGCGACGCGGCCGACGCTCGAGCTGGCGCGGCAGGAGCGCGTGCCGGCGCTGCTGGTGCTGAACCGCGTCCCGGCGCGCGCCAACCTGACCGAGGCGATGGCCAGCGAGCTCGACGCGCTCGGCGTGCCGGTGGCGGCGGCGCAGATCGGCAACCGCGTGGCGCTGGCTTCGGCGCTCGCCGAGGGCAAGGGCATCATCGAAGCCGCGCCCAGCAGCCGCGCTGCCGAAGAGGTGGCGGCGCTCGCCCGCGAAGTGCTTGCCGCTATCGAGCGCCGCGACGCGGCCTAATCCGTCGATCAATGGCGAGCGCTCATTGCGCTCGCGCTATTCCAAGAGGCGCTCGGGCAGGATTGAGCGCTGCGGCCACTGGGCTAAACCGGCCGCAATCGAACGCCGGTTCCACCAGATCGCCGCCTCCTCAGCCAGGCGCAGAACGCCTGGACGGGAAGTCTTTCGCGATCATGCGCGGGAGAGACGACATAGAATGTTTTCGCGTGCGCACCGAACGTCGCAGAGGTGACTGAGCCTCCCATCATCGAGATAGGGCTCCACGATGACCTCCAATCCCATGGCGATGCCAAGGCCGTTGACGGCAGCCTCGTATAGAAGGTGAAAGCTGTCGAAGTCGATGAACTGGGCCGTCGGCCGCTCGGCGATGCCGAGCTTGCGCAACCACTCCCGCCAAAGCTCGGGCTGATGCTTCGATCCGAGAAGCCGATGCTTCAGCACATCGCTCGCTATATAGGCGAGGGCGCCCCGCGAAGAAATCGGCGGCGCAGGTCGGGTAGATCTTGACGTCGAGCAGATGTTCGGCGCGTAGACCCGGCCAACTGCCGCTGCCGAGCCGGATCGCCAAATCGATGTCGCTGTCATGGAAACCGACATAGTCGACCGATGTATCGAACTCGATCTGAAGGCCCTCGTGCCGCGAGAAGACGCAGGAAGGATGGCGGGGCACTCACCTTGACGGCATTCCGTCGCGGCGCGGAGCGAATACCCTCGCTTGCCCGGCGGATGGCATCGATCGCCGGTGCGAGCTTTCCGCGTAGGTTTCACCTGCCCGCGTAAACTTGAGCGCGCGATGCGTCCGCCTGGACAGCGCGACCCCCAGCTCGGCCTCAAGAGCCTGAATGCGGCGGCTGACGGCTGGAACAGTGATGCAGGATCGACGCCGCATTGGCGAAGCCGAGGGTTTGCGCGGCCACCAGGAAGGCTTCGATGGCCTTGAAAGGCGGCAAGCCCATGGCCGCGCGGCTGAGGTTTTCAGGTGCGACCTGCAGTTGGTCAGCCAAGCCCGTCATCGGTCGTGCCCGGGCCGACCGAAGGCGGAGACCTGGGCACGTGCCGCAAGGAGCGCGCTACGCGACGTGAAAGTCCGGGTCATGATGATGGACAGGTGTCCACGACTTGGGCCTCTGCAACGGCTCCGTGGGACCTACATGCGATTGCCCTGCCTTGAAAGGGCAGGGCAATCGCAGTGCCGCCGAGTTCATCCTCCGCGCGCGATGAAGTCCGGGTTCTCGAAGCCGGGCTTGCCGTAGCTGAGCCGTGCGCCGTCGAGCGTCGTCACGCTGCCGCCGGCGGCCTCGAGCACCGCCTGGCCCGCTGCCGTGTCCCATTCCATCGTCCGGCCGAAGCGCGGATAGAGATCGGCCTCGCCGGAAGCGAGCAGGCAGAACTTGATCGAGCTGCCTGAGACCCGCCGCTCCGCCTGCGGCAGCGCCGCGATATAGGCATCGAGCTTCGTCTCGTCGCCATGCGAGCGGCTGTGGACGACGACGGCGCGCGCCTGCGGCACCTTTCGCGCTGCGATCGCCTCGGCGGCTTTGCCGCCGCGCCGGCGCCAGGCGCGGCCGTCGACGGCCCAATAGGCCACGTCCTGCGCCGGCGCGAACACCACCCCCAGCACCGGCCGCGTCCTCTCGATGAGCGCGATGTTGACAGTGAATTCGCCGTTGCGGGCGATGAACTCCTTGGTGCCGTCGAGCGGATCGACCAGCCAGAAACGCTCGGGCGCCGACGCCGGGACGCCGCCCGCGGCATAGAGCTCCTCGGCGACGATCGGGATCGCCGGCGTCGCGCGGCGAAGCGCCTCGAGGATGATCGCCTCGGCGAGCTGGTCGGCGCAGGTCACCGGCGAGGCGTCCGCCTTGCGCTCCACGGCGAAGGGCCGGGCGTAGATCTCGAGGATCGCCGCGCCGGCGCGGAGCGCTGCGCCGCGTATGGCCTCGAGCAGCAGGGCGGCCTCGGGCATCGCGCTCGCTCCGGGCGAGCTCAGCCCGATTTTCGTGCGTCGGCGACGAGATGGCGCAGCCGGTCGATGTCCGTGGCGCCGGGCACGAGCGTGTCGCCGATGATCAAGGCGGGCGTGCCTTGGATGTCGAGCGCCTCCGCCAGGGCATAGTTGCGCTTGATCAGCGCGTCGACCTCCGGCGCGTTCATGTCGGCCTTCGCCTTGTCGACATCGACGCCGACCGATTGCGCCACGCGCAGGATCACATCATGGTCGATCGGGCCCTTGGTCGCCATCATCGCATCGTGGAAAGGCGCATATTTCCCCTGCATGCGCGCGGCCAGCGCGATGCGCGCGGCATAGACCGAGGCCTCGCCCAGGACCGGGAACTCCTTGTAGACGATGCGCAGCCTGGGGTCCTGCCGGATAAGCGCCGCGAGCGACGGCTCGACCTCCTTGCAATAGGGGCAGCGGTAATCGAAGAACTCGACGATCGTCACGTCGCCGGCGGGATTGCCGCCCACGGGCGATGCCGCGTCATGCAGCAGCTCCTCGCGCCGCGCCGCGATCGTCCGCTTGGCGTCTTCCGCCTTGTCCGCCTTGAGCTTGGCCTCCGCCGCCTGCAGCACCTCGACCATGAATTCGGGATGCGCCAGGAGGTAGTCGTGGATGATCGTCTCCACCGCCGCCTTCTGCTCCCGCGTCAGCGGCTCGGCGGCCGGACTCGGCGCGGCGAAGAGAAGAAGCGCGACGAGGCCGAAGGCAAGGCGGAGGAGAGGGATGCGCATGATCCGGGCCTTGAGACTGGGGGTGCGGGGAGGAGGATGATGCGTCAGCCGGCCACCGGGCAGAGCCCGTGCGCGGCGAGCGCGGCGGCTGCTCGGCTCCATCAGGGCCTGCCCTCGCGCTTGGCCTCGCCTTGGATATCGAGCGCCCGCTGCTTGTCCGGTCCCGGCGGCAGCAGCTTGAGGGCGCGTGCTGCTTGCTGGCGCGCCTCGGTGAAGTTGCCGTTGGCGATGCTCTCCTCGGCCAGCGACAGCGCCATCTTCCCCATATTGCCGTTGCGGCCATAGGCGACGGCGAGGAAGTGCCAGCAGTCGGGATTGCGATCCTCGAAGCGGATCGCGTCGTTGAGATTGGTGAGCGCCTTCCCCACCAGGGCAGGGTCGTTGGTTTCGAGCTGCACCTGCGCCGCCTCAATGCGCAGCAGCGCGTTCTCGGGCTTGAGCCTGACCGCCTCCTCATAGGGCGCCACCGCCTCGCCGACATGGCCGTTCTCGAACAGCATCTGGCCCTTCAGCTCCCGGAAATACGGATTGTTCGGCTCGTCGCGGATCAGCGCGTCGATCTCCGGCAGCGCCTTCTTGAGATCAGGGGTGCGGTACTCGGCGATCGCCCGCTCGTAGCGCGCCGCGATCGAGCTGTCGCCGGGCTTCAGCGAAGCCAGCGCCCGATCCGGCGGCTGCAGGAAGCCAGCGAGCTTCGCCTTCATCCGCCGGTGCATCTCGACCCATTCCGGCGGGTCCTTTGCGTCGGAATAGGGCGAATGCAGCACGTGGTTGCGCACATAGTCGATGCGCTGCGAAGTCAGCGGATGTGTGCGCAGATAGGGATCCTGATGCACCGCGCTGAGCAGCTCCTCCTGTTGCAGGATCTCGAAGAACTCCAGCAGGCCGCGCGCCGATTGATGGCTGCGGTCGAGGAAGGTGAGCGCGGCCTGGTCGGCCGAGGCCTCTTGCGTCACGGAGAACGCCAAGAAGGAGCGCAGGCCGACGCTTTGCCCGGCAAGCACCCCCGCTGCGCCGGCGCCGCCGCCGCTGCTGCTGCCGGCGACGCCGGCCGCGACGCCGGCGACCATCGCAATGATGCTTTCGATGGTGGCGTTGCGCATCGCTTCCTCGCTGCGCGCGAGATGGCCGCCGGCGATGTGGCCGGACTCGTGCGCCATGATGCCGATGAGCTGGTTCGGGGTCTCGCTGCGGATCAACGTGCCGGTGTTGAGGAAGAGGTTCTGGCCGCCGGCGACGAAGGAATTGAGCTGTGGATCCTCGACAATATAGACGTGGATCGCCTCGGGATCGAGGCCGGCGGCGGTCCAGATTGGCGTCGCCCAGGTACGGATGGTAGATTCAATCTCGGCATCGCGCAGCAGGGCCAGGCCCTCGGCCCGCGCGGGGCAGGCGAGCGCGATGCTCGATGCCAGAACCACCAAGAGAAGCCGCGACAGGATGTGCGAGATCACCACCGGAATCCTCCTTGCCGACGCCACCATCCGCCATTCCGGCCGGGCGCGTCAAATCACCTTTCTTGGGCCGCCGCAATGGCGCTGAAACTTGCCCGGCGCGGCCGGATCCCGCCGTTCATCGCCATGGACGTGCTGCGCGCCGCCAACGAGGCCGCCGCCGCCGGCAGCGACGTCCTCCATCTCGAGGTCGGCCAGCCGGCGACGCCCGCGCCCGCCGGCGTGCTCGAGGCGGCGCGCGCCGCGCTCGGCCGCGAGACGCTGGGCTATACCGACGCCCTCGGCCTGCCGGCGCTGCGCGAGGCGATCGCCGCGCATTACCGCCAGCGCTACGCCATCGCCGTCGACCCCGCCCGCGTCGCCGTCGCCACCGGCTCCTCGGGCGCCTTTCTGCTTGCCTTTCTCGCCGCCTTCGAGCCCGGCGACCGCGTGGCGATGGCAACGCCCGCCTATCCCGCCTACCGCAACATCCTTGCCGCGCTCGATCTCGTGCCGGTGGAGCTGCCGGCGGGACCGGCCGAGCGCTACCAGATGACGCTCGATCTGCTGCGCGGCCATGCCGGCACCGTCGACGGGCTCATCGTCGCCAGCCCGGCCAATCCAACTGGCACCATGCTGGCGCCCGACGAGCTTGCCGGCATCGCGCGCTACTGCCGCGAGAGGGGGATTCGCTTCGTCTCCGACGAGATCTATCACGGCATCACCTATGGCCGGCCCGCGGCAACGGCACTTGCCGGCGACAGCGAGGCGATCGTCGTCAGCAGCTTCTCGAAATACTTCTCCATGACCGGCTGGCGGCTGGGCTGGGCAATCATGCCGCCGGACATGGTGCGCGCGGTCGAATGCCTGGCGCAGAATCTCTACATCTCCCCGCCGACGCTGTCGCAGCATGCGGCGCTCGCCGCCTTCGACTGCCGCGACGAGCTCGACGCCAATGTCGCGCGCTACGCGGTCAACCGCGCGCTGCTGCTCGACGAGTTGCCGAAAGCCGGGTTCGAGCGCTTTGCGCCGTCGGACGGCGCCTTCTACCTCTATGCCGATATTGCGCATCTCACCCATG
This sequence comes from Alphaproteobacteria bacterium, assembly GCA_030037055.1. Taxonomy (GTDB): domain Bacteria; phylum Pseudomonadota; class Alphaproteobacteria; order ATCC43930; family CGMCC-115725; genus DAHUYF01. The sequence continues at coordinate 291 of JASHRZ010000399.1, read as the reverse complement.
ACAGCTCGGAATTCTGCCGCCGCATGTTGCGCGAGACCGGTGTCGCCTGCACGCCAGGCATCGATTTCGATCCCGCGCGCGGCCATACCAGCCTGCGCATCGCCTTCGCCGGCTCGACCGAGACCGTAGCCGAGGCGGCGCGGCGGCTCAAATCCTGGCGCCGCTGAGACCAGGTTCAGGGCTCGAGCACGCGGCGCCACCAGCCGCGCTTGGGAGTGGCTGGCGGTCCCGTGACCTCATCCGTCGGCATCCCGGTTGCCGCGGCGGGCTGCGCCGGCTCCGCAGCGGCTG
>JASHRZ010000398.1 GCA_030037055.1 Alphaproteobacteria bacterium | reverse complement strand
TCGGGGCCGGTGATGGTGATCGAGGTCGGCTTCTCGCAGGTGATCTTGATCTCGTTCGGGATCGGGAAAGTGATGTCGTGGCTGTAGCCGAGCTGGAGAACGAGGTTCTTGCCCTGCACCGCGGCGCGATATCCCACTCCCTCGATCTCGAGGTTCTTGGTGTAGCCCTTCGAGACGCCGTTCACCATGTTGGCGATCGTAGCGCGCATCGTCCCCCAATGCATGCGCGCGCGCTTGGTCTCCGATTTTGGCGTCACCACCACCTTGCCGTCGGCGACGGACGCGCTGACCTCGGCGCTCAAGGGCAGCTTGAGCGTGCCGAGCTTGCCCTTGCAGGTGACCGTCTGGCCGGCCACTTCGACGGTGACGCCTTGCGGGATGGCGACGGGAGCCTTGCCGATGCGCGACATTACCGCACCTCAGAACACGCGACAGAGGATCTCGCCGCCGACATTGGCGGCGCGCGCCTCGTTGTCCGACATGACACCGCGCGGCGTCGACAGGATGGCGATGCCGAGCCCGTTATAGACGCGCGGCAGATCGGAGACGCGCGAGTAGATGCGCCGGCCGGGCTTGGAGACGCGGGTGATCTCGCGGATCACCGGCTCGCCGTCGACGTATTTGAGCTCGATCTTGAGCTCGGCCACGCCCGGGCGCACCTCCTCGCGGGTATAGCCGCGGATGTAGCCTTCGCGCTGCAGCACCTCGAGCACGTTGGCGCGGATCTTGGACGCCGGCGATTGCACCATGGGCTGATGTGCCCGCTGCCCATTGCGGATGCGGGCGAGGAGGTCGCCGAGCGGATCGGTCATCGACATTCCGTATCTCTCCCTTACCAGCTCGACTTGACCATGCCGGGGATCTGGCCGGCCGAGGCGAGCTCGCGCAGCGCGAGCCGCGAGAGCTTGAACTTGCGGTAGACGCCGCGCGGGCGGCCGGTGATCTCGCACCGGTTGCGCACGCGGACGGCGGCGGAGTTGCGCGGCATCTCGGCGAGCTTGAGCCGCGCCGCGAAGCGCTCTTCCGGAGTGAGCGAGCGGTCCTCGGCGGTCGCCTTGAGCCGCGCCCGCTTCGCCGCCAGGCGCTTCACCAGCGCCGCCCGCCGCTTGTTCTTGTTCACTGAACTCGTCTTCGCCATGGGACTTGCCCTCGTCGGCCGATTAACTGGTGAACGGCATCTGGAAGCCGCGCAGCAGGGCCTTCGCCTCCGCGTCGGTCTTCGCCGTCGTGACGATGATGATGTCCATGCCGCGCACGGCATCGACCTGGTCGTAATTGACTTCCGGGAACACCAGCTGCTCCTTGAGGCCGAGCGCGTAGTTGCCGCGGCCGTCGAAGCTCTTGGGCGAGACGCCGCGGAAGTCGCGCACGCGCGGCAGCGCGATGTTGATGAGCCGGTCCAGGAACTCGTACATGCGCTGGCGGCGCAGCGTCACCTTGCAGCCGATCGGAAGGTTCTGGCGCAGCTTGAAGGTGGCGATCGACTTCTTGGCGCGGGTCACCACCGCTTTCTGGCCGGAGATGACGGCGAGATCGTTCGCCGCGGCCTCGACTTTCTTGGCGTCCTGGGTGCCCTCGCCGACCCCCATGTTGATGACGATCTTGTCGAGCTTCGGCACCTGCATGGCGTTGGTGTAGCCGAACTCCTTCATCAGGGCCGGCTTCACCACCTTCTCGTAATGCTCCTGGAGACGCGTCTGCATGGCTCCCTTACCTGTCGAGGATTTCGCCGGAGCGCTTGGCGTAGCGCACCTTGCGACCGTCCCCGAGGATCTTGTAGCCGACACGCGTCGGCTTGCTGGATTTCGGATCGATATGGGCGACGTTGGAGACGTGGATCGCCGCCTCCTTGTCGACGATGCCGCCGGATTGGCCGGCGGCGGGCTTGGTGTGGCGCTTCACCATGTTGACGCCCTGGACGAGGACGCGGTTCTCCGCGCGCAGTACGCGCAGCACCTCGCCGCTCTTTCCCTTGTCGCGGCCGGTGATGACCACGACCTTGTCGCCCTTCTTGATCTTGAACTTCATCTCAGAGCACCTCGGGCGCCAGAGAGACGATCTTCATGAACTTGCGGGCGCGCAGCTCGCGCGTCACCGGTCCGAAGATGCGCGTGCCGATCGGCTCGCCCTGCTTGGTGATGAGGACGGCGGCGTTGCGGTCGAAGCGGATGGCGCTGCCGTCGGACCGGCGGATCTCCTTCGCCGTGCGCACGATCACCGCCTGGTGCACGTCGCCCTTCTTGACGCGGCCGCGCGGGATCGCCTCCTTGACCGAGACGACGATCACGTCGCCCACCGTCGCCGTCTTGCGCCTGGAGCCGCCCAGCACCTTGATGCACTGGACGCGGCGTGCGCCGGAATTGTCCGCGACGTCGAGATTGGTCTGCATCTGGATCATGGCCGGTTACCCTTCGGCGGCCGCCGCGGGCTTTTCCGCCGTCGTCGCGGTCTCGGCCGCCGACGGCGCGGCGCGGTCGGCCAGCACCACCCAGCGCTTGCGCCTGGAAATCGGCCGGCTCTCCTGGATGCGCACGCTCTGGCCGCCCTTGATCGAATTGTGCTCGTCATGGGCGGCATATTTCTTCGAGCGCATGATGAATTTCTTGTAGACGGGGTGCATGACGCGCCGCTCGACGCGCACGATCACGGTCTTGTCCCGCGCGTCCCGCAGCGCCACGCCTTGGAGGATTCGCTTCGGCATCGCTGTTCTCTTTCCCTATGCGCGCGCGCGCTCGGCAAGCACGGTCTTGATGCGCGCGATGTCGCGCCGCAGCTCGCGCACCCGCGCCGTGTTCTCGAGCTGCCCGCTCGCCTTCTGGAAGCGCAGGTTGAAGCGCTCCTTGGCGAGCTGTTCGAGCTCGCCCCTGAGCTCGTCGTCGGTCTTGGCGCGGACGTCTGCGGCCTTCATATCGCCTCCTCGCCCAGCCGGGTCACGACGCGGGTCGCCACCGGCAGCTTCGCGGCGGCGAGATCAAAGGCCTCGCGCGCGGTCGGGCCCGGCACGCCGTCAAGCTCGAACATGATGCGGCCCGGCTTGACGCGGCAGATCCAGAACTCGGGCGTTCCCTTGCCGCTGCCCATGCGCACCTCGGCCGGCTTCACCGACACCGGCACGTCCGGGAAGATCCGGATCCAGATGCGGCCCACGCGCTTGATGTGGCGCGTGATGGCGCGGCGCGCCGCCTCGATCTGGCGCGCGGTGACGCGGCCGGGCTCGGTCGCCTTGAGCCCGTAATTGCCGAAATTGAGCGTGGCGCCGCCCTTGGCCTCGCCATGGACGCGGCCCTTGTGCGCCTTGCGGTACTTGGTGCGCTTCGGTGACAGCATGGTCCTACGATTCCCCCGTCCTCAGACGCGCGCCTGGCTCTGCTCGGCGGCGCGCTTGTCCTGCGCCATCGGGTCGTGCGCCAGCACCTCGCCCTTGAACACCCAGACCTTGACGCCGCAGGTGCCGTAGGTGGTCTTGGCCGTGCCGTAGCCGAAATCGACGTCGGCGCGCAGCGTGTGCAGCGGCACGCGGCCCTCGCGATACCACTCCATGCGCGCGATCTCGGCGCCGCCCAGCCGACCCGAGCAGTTGATGCGGATGCCGAGGGCGCCCAGCCGCATGGCCGACTGCACGGCGCGCTTCATGGCGCGGCGAAAGGCGACGCGGCGCTCGAGCTGCTGAGCGATGCCGTCGGCGATGAGCTTGGCGTCGATCTCGGGCTTGCGGATCTCGACGATGTTGAGGCTGACCTCGCTGTTGGTCATCTTGGCGATGTCGAGGCGCAGCTTCTCGATGTCGGCGCCCTTCTTGCCGATGACCACGCCAGGCCGCGCCGAATGGATGGTGATGCGCGTCTTCTTGGCGGCACGCTCGATGACGATGCGCGAGACGCCCGCCTGCTGCAGCCGCTCGGTCAGGAACTTGCGCAGCCGCAGGTCCTCGTGCAGCAGGCTGCCGTAGTCCTTGCGGGCGAACCAGCGCGAGTCCCAGGTGCGGTTGATGCCGAGCCGGAGCCCGACCGGGTTAACCTTCTGGCCCATTAAGCCTGCTCCTCCTGCCGCTCCTCGCGCTCGCGCACGACCACGGTCAGATTGCTGAAATACTTGTCGATGCCGGCGGCGCGGCCGCGGCCGCGCGCGTGGAAGCGCCGCATGGCGAAGGCGCGTCCGACGGTGGCCTCCTTGACGTAGAGCTTGTCGACGTCGAGCTGATGGTTGTTCTCGGCGTTGGCGATGGCGGCTTGCAGCACCTTCTTGACGTCGCGGGCGATGCGGCGCGGCGAGAAGCCGAGCTCGTTGAGCGCGACGGCGGCGTTCTTGCCGCGGATGGTCTGGGCCACGAGATTGAGCTTGCGCGCGCTGACCTTGAGGGCGCGGGCATAAGCCGAGGCCTCGGTCTCGGCGAGCCGACGGGGCGCCGATTTCTTGCTCACGGCGCCACCGCCTTGGTCCTGACCGCCTTCTTGTCGGCGGAATGGCCGTGGAAGGTGCGGGTCGGCGCGAACTCGCCGAGCTTGTGGCCGATCATGTGCTCCGTCACCAGCACCGGGATGAATTTGTGGCCGTTGTAGACGCCGAAAGTAAGGCCGACGAATTGCGGGAAGATGGTCGAGCGGCGCGACCAGGTCTTGATGATCTCGTTGCGCCCCGACGCCCGCGCCTTCTCCGCCTTCTTCAGGAGATAGCCGTCGACGAACGGACCCTTCCAGACTGAGCGTGCCACTTGCTCCTCCGTTACTTCTGCCGGCGACGCCGCACGATGTAGCGGTCGGTCGCCTTGTTCTTGCGCGTCTTGGTGCCCTTGGTGCCCTTGCCCCAGGGGGTCACGGGATGGCGCCCGCCCGAGGTGCGGCCTTCGCCGCCGCCATGGGGATGGTCGATCGGGTTCATCGCCACG
>JASHRZ010000397.1 GCA_030037055.1 Alphaproteobacteria bacterium | reverse complement strand
GCGCCTCGGCCAGAACGCCATCGAGGAGAAGCTCACCCGGCTCTGGATCGACCGGTGCCTCCGCCATCTCGGCCGCCGCGGCGCCGCGGCGGCAGAGTAGACGCGGCTTCGCCCGCCCGTCGCGGCGAGCGCTCGCCCAGCAAGGAATCGCCACCTGTCCGGCGCCTTTCGCCGGTCCCACTGCGTCGCGCCTTTCCCCCATGTGCCTCCTTCGATTCCCGGCTGGCGAGGTCGCGCGGACCTCAGTAGGGAAAAGGCGACGAGCGCAATTTCTGTTTTACGAGCTGCAACAGCTGCGCCAGTCCGCGCGGTTCGACGATCAGGAAGAAGATGATGAGCGCGCCGAAGATCATCTGCTGCAGATTGGTGACGATGTTGACGGGAACGTCGAGCCCGAACGCGGACGGCCCGTTCTCGAGCAGGAAGGACGATGAAGGCCGAGCCCAGGAAGGAACCGAGAATGCTCCCGAGCCCACCGATGATGATCATGAAGAGGATCTGGAACGAGACGCTGATGGCAAAGGCGGTGGCGTCGACGCTGCTGATGTAGTAGACGAAGGCCAGGAGCGCGCCGGCGAAACCGCAAGAGAACGAGCTGACGGCAAAGCCCAGGAGCTTCGTCCGGCGCGGCCTTATGCCGATGATCTCCGCCGCGACGTCCATGTTGCGGATCGCCATCCAGGAGCGCCCGATCCGGCCGCGCACCAGGTTCTTAGCGGCGAGGGCCAGGATCAGAACGACGGTCAGCTGAACAGATACTTCGCTTGCGCGCCGGCGTCGGCTCCGGTCACGTAGAGTTCGCCGAAGACGGCGCGCGGCGGCTCTCCGCGCGCAGGCTGCTGCCGGATTCACAAATCTCGTCGCTCCTCCCCGCTTGAGAGGGGGTCGGCAGTGCGCGCGAGCGCAGCTCGCTGCTGCGACCACGGCAATCCGCGGAGCTTGTCGCCACCTCGATCCCAACCCTCCCCCTCAACCGGCGAGGGGGATTTATATGAGGCGTTCGAAGTCAAGTGTGGGCGTGTTTCTTGGTTCGGCCGATAAAGCCGTTTCTTCGTCCCGGCCTACGTATATAGACGCGCCGGGCGCAGAGGCGGTCAAGACTGGCCGAAGGCGGCTATGGTCTTGACCGGCGCGAGCACGGCGCGACGCTCCGAGGGACGGGGTCGTTCTCCTCTCCAAGGTGATGATGCGGCGAACGGAGCAGGGTGGCCGATCAGCCGCCCTCATAGGATCTTTTTAGAGTGCCGGTTCGAGAGCAAGGCGGCGCCAACCAGTGGGGGCGAGGCCTTCCAGCGGGCGGAAGCGGGCCTTGTAGGCCATCTTGCGGCTCTGGGCGATCCAATACCCGAGATAGGCGTAGGGCAGCTCGTGCCGGCGCGCCGCCTCGACCAGCGCCAGGACCAGCAGCGTGCCCAGGCTGCGCCGGCGCTGCTCCGGGTCGAAGAAGCTGTAAACGGCGGAAAGACCGTCATCGAGCACATCGACCAGGCAGGCGCCCAGGAAGGTGCCGGCAGGATCGCGCAGCTCGATGACACGGCTCGCCACCGGGCTGTCCTCCATCATGGCGCGGAAATCGCCGAAGCTCATCGACGCCATGTCGCTGTCGGAATGGCGCGAGCGCTGATAGCGCGCGAAGAGCCGGAACTGCTCGAAGGTCGCCTGCGGCCGCGCGACGCGTATGGCGAGATCGGCGTTGCTCTTCCGGATGCGGCGCAGCGAGCGCGACGGTTCGAATTCGCCGACGGGGATGCGCACTGGCACGCAGGCCTGGCATTGCGCGCAGGCGGGCCGGTAGGCGAGGTGGTGGCTGCGGCGGAAGCCGGCGCGGGAAAGGGCGTTGTAGAATTCCATCGCCTCCTGCCCGGTCAGCTCGGTGATGAGCTTGCGCTCGACCTGCCCTGGGATGTAGGGGCAGGGGAGCGCCGCGGTGCGGTAGAAATGCTGCGGCGGGATAGAGAGCGGCGCAACAACGGGTTGCGCCGGCTCAACCGACCGGCGCCGGGTTATGCGACCATTGCCCTCCGGCATCGTCCCGTCCTTGGCCGCGAGGCGGAACCGCGGCTTCGCGGCGATTATGACCGAGACCGCCCCGGTCGCGCCAGTGCCAGGTGAGCCTAGCGGGGAAAGGACTGGGCGGGCGGCAGCTGGACTGCCTGGGCCGCCTGAGCGGGCGACGGCTCCTTCGCCTGGCGCAGCAGGACGATGCTGATGCGGCGGTTGCGCGGGGCGCTGGGATCCTCCGGCACCAGCGGATCGCGGTCGGCGACGCCGCTGACGCGGGCAAAGCGCGCCTCAGAGATGCCCTCGGCAATGAGCTCGCGCCGGCTGGAATTGGCGCGGTCAGCGGACAGCTCCCAATTGGTGTAACGGCGCCCGCCGGGATAGGGAATGGCGTCGGTATGGCCGGTGATGGTCACCTGATTGGGCAGGCGCTGCACCACTTGCGCGATGACCGCGAGCAGCTTCTTGGCGGGATCGAGCAGCTCGGCCGAGCCCAGCGCGAACATCGGCCGCTTGTCCTGGTCGACGAGCTGGATGCGCAGCCCCTCTGGCGTCTCGTCGACCATGAGATTGTCGGCGAGCCCCTTGAGCTCGGGGAGCTGCTCGACCGCCTGGCGCAGCGTGAAGGCGGCGGCGGCAAAGCGCTTCGCCTCGCGCTCGGAGACTTGGCGCTCGAGATCCTCCGCCGAGAGCCGCTTCTCCTGCCGGTCGCGCTCGGCGGCGGCGCTGCGATCGCCGGGCGGCGCGCCGCTATCGGCGCTGTCGGTGCGGCCGGCGCCGCCGCCCTCATTGCCGTCATCGCCCTCGCTGGGCTGACGCAGCGCTGGGCGGTCGAGCGCGAGCGACGGCGCCGAGGTCGGCAAGGTTTGCGCGCCGGGTATGCCGATGGTCTGGCCGCCGAGCACGCCGCCGGCGCCGCTCTGCGATTTCGAGGCGACCGTCGGCTCGAAGTAGTCGGCGATGCCGCGCTTCTGCACGTCGGTGGTGACGTTGAGCAGCCAGAGCAGCAGAAAGAAGGCCATCATCGCGGTCACGAAATCGGCGTAGGCCACCTTCCAGGCGCCGCCGTGATGGGCGTGGCCGCCATCGCCTTTGACCTTCTTGATGATGATCGGGATTTGCGACGGCCTCGCCATGGCGGCGCCTGCTCAGGTGGCCGCCGGAAGTGCTTCGACCGCCTCCTCGACCTCATAGAAGGTCGGGCGTACATCGGTGTTGAGCGATTTGCGCGCGAACTCCACTGCGACCGAGGGCGCGTAGCCCTGCATATAGGCGAGGATGGCGGCTTTGATGCAAAGGAAATAGCGCTGCTCCGCTTCGCCGCGATTCTTGATCGCCGCACCGATCGGCCCGACGAAGCCGTAGGAGAGCAGCACGCCCGTGAAGGTGCCGACCAGCGCGCCGCCGATGAGATGGCCCAGCACGGCCGGCGGCTCGGTGATCGAGCCCATGGTGTGGATGACGCCCAGCACCGCAGCGACGATGCCGAGCGCCGGCAGGCCGTCCGCCATGGCCTGCACCGCGCTCACCACCGCGGCGTGCTCCTCGTGATGCGTGGCGATGTCCTCGTCCATCAGCGTCTCCATCTCGTGATGGTTGTCGGTGCCGAGCGTGAGGAGACGCAGATAGTCGCAGACGAACACCACCGCGTGGTGGTCGCCGTAGAATTTGGGAAAGCGCTGGAAGAGCGTGCTCTCGTTCGGATTCTCGACATGTTGCTCGAGCGCCAGCGCGCCCTTAGTCTTGGCCAGCTTGAAGATCGAATAGAGCAGGCTCAGCAGCTCGAGATAGGCTTCCTTGTCGTAGCGCTCGGCCTTGAGCAGCGCCGCCACCGCCGCGCCCGTTCCCGACAGCACGGGCTTGCGGTTCGAGGTGATGAAGGCGCCGATCGCGGCGCCGGCGATGATCATCAGCTCGAAGGGCTGGAACAGCACCACTAGATGCCCGCCATTGAGGGCGTAGCCGCCGATGACGCAGGCGATGACGACGACCGATCCGATGATGAAGAACATGCGCGGCAGCCGGCCTTTGCTAGCGGACGGTAAGGTCGCGGATTTACGTTAAGATTCCCTTGCCTGAGGCGCGCCGTTCCCGGCCTGTTCCCCGCCGCCCCAGCGCCCGTCCCGGGTTCAGCCGAGCGCGTGGTCGAGATCGGCGATGAGATCCTCGACATCCTCGATGCCGACCGAGAGCCGAACCAGGCTGTCGCCGATGCCGAGCGCCCGGCGCCGCGCCGGCGGCAGCGAGGCATGCGTCATGATCGCGGGATGCTCGATCAGGCTCTCGACGCCGCCCAGGCTCTCGGCGAGCGCGAAAATCTCGACGCGCTCGAGGAAGCGACGCGCGGCAGCGAGGCCGCCGGCGAGCTCGATCGTCACCATGCCGCCGAAGGCCCGCATCTGGCGCCGCGCGAGCGCGTGCTGCGGATGGGTGGCGAGGCCGGGGTAGTGCACGCGCGCGACCTTGGGATGGCGCGAGAGATGCTCGGCCACCGCCAGCGCGTTGGCGCAGTGGCGCTCCATGCGCAGCGCCAGCGTCTTGAGGCCGCGCAGCGCGAGGAAGCTGTCGAAGGGGCCGGCCACCGCGCCCACCGCGTTGTGCAGGAAAGCGAGGCGGTCGCCGATCTCGCGATCGTCGCCGACCACGAGGACGCCGCCCAGCATGTCGGAATGGCCGTTCAGATACTTCGTCGCCGAATGCATGACGATATCGAAGCCGAACTCGAGCGGCCGCTGCAGATAGGGGCTGGCAAAGGTGTTGTCGGCCACGGTGAGCACGCCTCGCGCGCGGCCGAGGGCGGCGACCGCGGCGAGATCGACCAGCTTCAGCATCGGGTTCGACGGCGTCTCGACCCAGATCATCCGCGTCTCGGGCCGAAGCGCCGCCTTGAGCGCGTCGATGTCGCCGAGATCGACGTAGCTCGCGCCAAGCCCGGCCGAGCGCTCGCGCACGCGGCTGAGGAGGCGATAGGTGCCGCCGTAAAGGTCGTCGGAGGCGACGACATGCGCGCCGCGGTCGAGCAGCTCGAGCACGGTGGCGGTTGCCGCCATGCCCGAGGCGAAGGCAAAGCCGCGCGCGCCGCTCTCGAGATCGGCGATGCAGCGCTCGAAGGCCATACGCGTCGGGTTCTGGGTGCGCGAGTACTCGTAGCCCTTGTGCACGCCGGGGCTCGACTGGACGTAGGTCGAGGTCGCGTAGATCGGCGTCATGATGGCGCCGGTGGCGGGATCCGGCTCCTGGCCGGCATGGATGCCGCGGGTGGCGAAGCCGCGGCGGTTCGTTCTTTTCCGTGCCATGGGCGATTCCTATCGCAGGCGGCGGCGCAGATAATTGATGAAATCGATGCGGGTGATGAGGCCGATGAACTTGCCCTCCAGCTCCACTACCGCCACGTGGTCCCTGGCGAAGATCGGCAGCAGCGCGTCGACCGGCGCGTCGGGCGCGATGGTCTCGAGCTTTGTTACCATGGCGCGCCGCACCGGCTCGGCGAAGGCTTTGGGATCTCTGGTGAGCGCCACCAGCAGATCGCTCTCGTCGATGATGCCGACGAGCTTCTCCTCCTCGATCACCGGCAGCTGCGAGACTTCGTAGAGCTTCATCCGGCGATGGACGGTGGCGAGCGTGTCCTCGGGGGTCACGGTGACGACGCTGCCCTCGGCGTGGCGGCGCGCGATGAGGTCGGTAAGATCGCCTTGCGTCGGACGCGCCAGCAGGCCCTGGTCGAACATCCAGAAATCGTTGTACATCTTCGAGAGGTATTTGTTGCCGCTGTCGCAAACCAGCGTGACCACGCGCTTTGCCGCGCTCTGCTCGCGGCAATAGCGCAGCGCCGCCGCCAGCAGCGTGCCGGTCGAGGAGCCGCCGAGAATCCCCTCGCGCCGCAGCAGCTCGCGCGCGGCGCCGAGGCTCTCGGCGTCGCTGATGGAATAGGCCCGGCGCACGCGGTCGAGCTCGCATATGGGCGGCACGAAATCCTCGCCGATGCCCTCGACCAGCCAGGAACCGGCCTCGACCTTGCGTCCGGTCTCGACCAGCGGCGCCAGGATCGAGCCCTCGGGATCGGCGAGCACCATCTCAATCTCGGGCGCGACTCGGGCGAAGAAGCGCGCGAGCCCGGTGAGCGTGCCGCCGGAGCCGACTCCCACCACGACCGCGTCGAGCCGGTGCCCCATCTGCTGCCAGATCTCCGGTCCGGTCGTGGTCTCATGCGCCAGCGGATTGGCGGGATTGGCGAACTGATTGACGTAGAAGGCGCCCATCTCGCGCGCGAGGCGCTCGGCGAGGTCCTGGTAGTAATCGGGATGTCCCCTGCCGACGTCCGAGCGCGTGATCCGAATCTCGGCGCCCAAGGCCTTGAGGTGCAAGACTTTCTCGTGGCTCATCTTGTCCGGGATGACGAGGATGAGCCGGTAGCCCTTCTGCGCCGCGACCAGCGCCAGGCCGAGCCCGGTATTGCCGGCGGTGGCTTCGACCAGCGTGCCGCCGGGGCCGATCCTGTCCTCGCGCTCGGCCCCCTCGATCAGCGACAGGCCGACGCGGTCCTTGATCGAGCCGGCGGGGTTCTGGTTCTCGAGCTTGACGAAGAGCCGGCAGGGGCCGGTATCGAAGCGCGTGAGCTCGACCATCGGCGTGTTGCCGATGGAGTCGAGGATGTTGCGATGCACCGCCATGACGCCCCCCGCCGCCGCGCTCCTTCCTACGCCGTTCCGAGGCCGAGGAGCAAGGCCGACGGACGGCAAGGCCACTTGGTCATGCGCCGTCGATTTTTTCCGCTCCGTTTCGTGCGGTCGGAAGCCTTCCCGGTTTGCGCGCGTTGCGAGATCGAAGGGAAGAAGCGCATCCTGCTCCGGGGCGGCGATGACGCGCCTGCCTTGCTTCGGCGGGGCGGAGGGTCGGTTTGTGATGTTTTGCACACCCCGGGCGTGGTCGATCCGATAAGATAGGGTCCACTGAGCGGCGCTACCTGCCCGCCGCGGCAGCGGACGAGGTCAGCGAATGAGACGGCGCGATTTCGTAAGGGGCTCTGGGTGCCGAAGCGGTCGCGATCACGCCGCTTAAGCCCGCGCGCGCAGAATGGAACGGCGACGGTCGGAGTGGTGAGCATTTCAACCGCAAGGGCATCGGCGCTGCCGGACCTGTTCCTGCGCTGTCTGAAGGAGCTCGGCTGGGAACACCGTCGGAACTGCCAAGTGCTGTTTCGATGGACCGATGGGCAGAGCGACAGGATTGCGGGGTCCGTTCGTGAGCTCGTCGCGCGGCCCTTCGGCGTGATCGTCGTGTTCGGCACCCCCATCTCAAGTCGGCAAAGGCGCTCGGCCTCGCCATGCCCGCCTCTGTCCTCGCCCGCGCCGACGAGGTGATCGAATGAGGCCGCTTTGGCCACCGCTTTCCCGCAGGACGTTGCTGCTGGGTGGCGCCACGCTCCTCGCTGCGCCGGCGGCGTGGCCGCAAGCACCGGGGCGGACGTATCGGATCGGCTTCATCTGCCAAACTCGGCGCGCAGGGTGGGGTCCCTTGTTTGAAGAGTTGCGCGGCGACGGTTTCGTCGAGGGCAAGAATCTCGTCGTCGTTGGCGAAATCGGGACCAGCTTCGACCGTTATGATGCGCTCGCCGCCGAGCTCGTCAAGGCCGGCGTCGACGCGATCATAGCGAACGCCGTTCCGGGAGTCCGGGCCGCTCAACGGGCGACGCAGAGCATTCCGATCGTGAGCCTTTCGGACGATCTCGTCGAGGAGCGGTTCGTTGCCTCGTTGCCGCATCCCGGCGGCAATATTACTGGGGTCAGCATGTTGTCGCCGGAGCTGGACCGCAAGCGAGAGGAGATCCTGCTCGAGCTGGTCCCATCCGCGCGCCACCTCGCGACGCTGGCCGATCCCGAAACCACGCCACCGCAGCAACTTCTGCGGCTGCAAGAAGCCGCCGGCGCGCACCACGTCGAGCTCTCCATCGAGCGCGCGACGAAGCGCGAGGAGATCGCGCCGGCAATCGAGGCTGCCAAAGCGGCCGGCGCTCAAGCCATCCACGTCCTCGCCTCGGTGAATTTCTACGTAAACCGCGGGCTGGTCATCGACGCCACGATCAAAGCCCGGTTGCCCGCGATGTTTCAATGGCCTGAATGGGTCGAGCTGGGCGCGCTCGCCGGGTACGGCCCCACCCTCGCTTCGCTGTTCCGCCAAGCCGCCCACCAGCTCGTCAAGATTCTCAACGGTGCGGCGCCCGGCGACGTCCCGGCGGAGCAGCCCACCCACATTTCGCTGGCGCTCAACCTCAAGACAGCCAAGGCGCTCGGGGTCACGGTCCCGCCGTCGCTGCTCGTCCGCGCCGACGAGATGATCGAATGAGACGGCGCGAGGTCATGACGCTTCTCGGCGGCGCGGCGGCCGGCTGGCCGCTCGCGGCCCGCGCCGAGCAGCCGGAGATGCCGGTCGTCGGCTTTCTTAGCGCCGGTTCGCGCAGCGAATTCGCGCCCTATACGGCCGGGTTCATCCGCGGCTTGAATGAAGCGGGCTTTGTCGAAGGTCAGAACGTCGCCATCGACTATCGCTGGGCGGAAGGACATTACGATCGATTGCCGAGCTTGGCGGCCGATCTGGTTCGCGACGGCGTCGCCGTGATCTTTGCGTCGGGCGGCGCGCCGTCGTTGCGGGCGGCCACTACGGCGACCTCCACGATCCCGATCGTCTTCAACGTCGCCGACGATCCCGTGAGCAGGGGCGTCGTCGCAAGCCTCAATCGACCGGGCGGCAACGTCACGGGCGTCAACTTTCTCGCCGCAGAAGTCGCGGGCAAACGCTTCGAGCTGCTGCGCGAGCTGGTTCCCAAAGCCGCGATGACCGCGCTGCTGGTAAACCCGGACAGCCCCACGTCGCAGGCCGAGCAGCGACGGGTCGAAGCCACGGCGCGCGACGTCGGACACCGGATCCTGGTTCTGAACGCGAGCAGCGCGCGCGACATCGAGGCGGCGTTCGCGACGCTGGTGGAGAACCGAGCCGACGCGCTCCTCGTCACCGTGGATCCGTTCCTGTTGAGGCAACGCGCTGAGATCGCCGAGCTGGCGCTGCGTCACGCGGTTCCCACCATTTCCTTCGAGCGCGAATTCGTCGCCGTCGGGGGCCTGATGAGCTACGGCACGTCGCTGCGCGAATCCTATCATCAGGCCGGCCTCTATGCCGGCAGAATCCTCAAAGGCGCCAAGCCCGCCAGCCTGCCGATCGTGCAGGCGACGCGATTCGAGCTGGTCATCAATCTCAAGACGGCGCGGAGCCTCGGTCTCGCGGTTCCGCAGACGCTCATCGTCGTCGCCGACGAGGTGATCGAATGAGGCGGCGGGCGGCGATTAGGGCGGTGGTAGCGGCAATCAGAACCGGCCGAGACAGCGCGCGCGATCGTCAACCCCCTACCTCACCCTCCCGCTGCGCGGGTCCGACCCTCTCCGCCCCGGGGGGCGTTTCGCATTTGCGATTGTCGGCCCTAGGGCGTCCGGGCGAGGCCGGCGATCCGGCCCAGCGCGGCGTCGTCTCTGATGGTGATCGCGCCGCGGTCGATGGCGATGACGGCGTTGGCCTGCCACAGGCGAAGCTGGCGATTGACGGTCTCGCGCGGCATGCCGACGAGATTGCCGAGCTCGCGCTGCGACAAGCGCCGGCCGATCCGCGTTCCTTCCGGCGTCGGCTCGCCGCTCGCCGCGGCCAGGCTCAACAGCTTCTTGGCGAGCCGTGCCGGCTGGTCGAGGAAGAGCGCGTCCTGGACATGCTCGGACATGCGGCGGATCTGGGCGCAGAGCACCGGCAGCAGCCGGAGCGCGATCTGCGGATGCGCTTCGAGGAACGGCATGAAATCGCGCCGCTGGATCACCAGCAGCGTGCAATCGGTGCGCGCGATCGCGTCAGCCGAGCGGGGCTTGCCGTCGAGCAGTGCCACCTCGCCGAAGAACTCGCCCGATTCGATGACGGCGAATACCACCTCCCGGCCCTCGGCCGACGGCGCGCTGATCGTGACCTCGCCCTCGAGCACGGCGAGGAGGCTGTCGCCGGGCGAGCCTTGCGCGAAGACGACCCTGCCGGCGCGGAAATACTCGAGGCGCGCAAACGCCAGGAGGCGGTCGAATTCCGCGGGCGAGAGCGGTTCGAACAGGAACTGCTTGCCAAGAAGCTTCGCCCAGTCCTTGCGGTAGCTAGCCATGCCGCACTGCTCGCCGTCGTCGCAGGTAAATCTATATTCGGAGTGCGCCAGGGAATAAAGCCGCTTGGTGGCGCCGGCGATTGTCGCCGTCGGCGGCACGATCGAAACGGACGAGGCGGGGCGATCACCCGGCATGCGCTGATCGCGGCGTTGGGCCGGCTGCTCGCGGCGAGCCCGGCCGATCTCCCGGTGCAGCAAATGGCGAAGATTAGGCTCGTGATCAATTTGAGATCGGCGCAGGCCCTTGGTCCCGCCGTGCCGCCGTCGCCGCTTGCCCGCGCCGACGAGGTGATCGAATGAGGCGGCGGGATTTCCTGGCGGCTCTGGGCGCGGCCACCGCCTGGGCGGCGGCGGGCCGAGCGCAGCAGCCGGGACCGCGGCGGCTGGGCGTGCTGATGAGCGGCGTCGAAACCGATCCGGAGAGCGGGGCGCGCATCGCCGCCCTGCGGCAGGGGCTAATGGTGCTGGGTTGGCAGGAGGGCCGCAATCTCGCGATCGAGTGGCGTTGGGCGGGGGGCGATGTCGCGCGCATGCCGCGCCTCGCGGCAGAGCTGGTCGCGCTGGGGCCGAACCTCATCATCGCCAACAGCAGCCCCGGGCTCGCCGCGGTCCAGCGGGCGACGCGCTCGATCCCGATCGTCTTCGTGCTGGTCTACGATCCCGTCGAGCAGGGCTTCATCGCCGGTCTCGCGCATCCCGGCGGCAACACCACCGGCTTCACCTTCGGCGAATACGCGATGATCGGCAAGCTGCTGCAGATGCTCCTCGGCGTGGCGCCGCCGCTCGCGCGCGGCGCCGTCATGTACAATCCGGACACGACGCCTTTCTACGCCGGCTATCTACGCTCGCTCGCCGCCGAGCCGCCGCCCTCCGGGGTCGAGCTGATCGGCGCTCCCGTGCGCGATGCCGGCGAGATCGATCCGGCCGTCGCCGGCCTCGGCGAGGACCAGGCTACCGGGCTCATCGTGCCGCCGGACGCCTTCACCATCGCCCATCGCGAGGCGATCATGCGCGCGGCGGCCGCGCATCGCGTTCCCGCCATCTATTCCTACAAGCAATTCGTCCGCGAAGGCGGGCTTATTTCCTATGGGCCCGACAGCGCCGACATTTTTCGGCGCTCCGCCGCCTATGTGGATCGCATTCTCAAGGGCGCCAACCCCGCCGAGCTTCCGGTTCAGGCGCCGGAGAAGTTCGAGCTCGCGATCAATCTCAACACGGCGCACAGCCTCGGTCTCACCGTGCCGCCGGGCCTGCTTGCGATCGCCGACGAGGTGATCGAATGAGGCTGGGCTGGCCACTGCCTTCCCGCAGGACGCTGCTACTCGGCAGCGCGACCCTCCTCGCAGCGCCGGCGGCGTGGCCGCAAGCACCGGGGCGGACGTATCGGATTGGCTTCATCTGCCAAACTCGGCGCGCAGGGTGGGGTCCCTTGTTTGAAGAGTTGCGCGGCGACGGTTTCGTCGAGGGCAAGAATCTCGTCGTCGTTGGCGAAATCGGGACCAGCTTCGACCGTTACGATGCGCTCGCCGCCGAGCTCGTCAAGGCCGGCGTCGACGCGATCATAGCGAACGCCGTTCCGGGAGTCCGGGCCGCTCAACGGGCGACGCAGAGCATTCCGATCGTGAGCCTTTCGGACGATCTCGTCGAGGAGCGGTTCGTTGCCTCGTTGCCGCATCCCGACGGCAATATTACTGGGGTCAGCATGTTGTCGCCGGAGCTGGACCGCAAGCGAGAGGAGATCCTGCTCGAGCTGGTCCCATCCGCGCGCCACCTCGCGACGCTGGCCGATCCCGAAACCACGCCACCGCAGCAACTTCTGCGGCTGCAAGAAGCCGCCGGCGCGCACCACGTC